>RDSB01000015.1 GCA_004923195.1 Marinifilum sp. JC120
CTATTTCATAAATATCCGAGACTCTGATTGCCCCTTCGATCTGCCGTTTGCCCTGCTCCCAGCTACAACCCTCAAGATAGCACCAGTACCGGGCCATACCCTCAAAAGACTTTACGGCCTCCGGTGTCGCCTTTTTATACTGAATCTTTCCCTCTACCGGCGGGACCGTCAGCTTGGCTTCCATGGCGTTGAAGGCCTCAAGAAACTTGATTTTCCACTCCATAGCCTTCTTGCCAGTAAATCCCATGGCGAGAAGAGAGAAACCGTCACGGGTCATGTTAAACGAGGGCTGCTCTTTGTTCTGTTTATTCAAATATGAGGACGGCTCAAAATTGAGCTGTCGATAGTCATCAGGAATTTCTAGTTCATTTATGTCGCGAAGCACGTTCTTGTGCTGCTTTTCAAACAGTTCAGCCACAACTAAAGACGAAGCCATTGGCTGATTGTTTTCCATTACCAATTCTACAACAACTTGCACTTCATTGTTTTTACAAGCCTTTTTATTCATCTCATATACTCCACTTAGTTTGCAGTTAATGTCAGTCCAAAATTGAGCCGTCCTCAATTCCGTCAGCAACATACGTTGAGCCGAAGGCGAATAAGCCAACCTCAGCCGCATGGCTGTGCAGGACGTAAGGTCGACCACTTTGAAAAAGTGGGCCTACCTTACCTGTCCTGCCTTCGGACTCCGGGAGATTATATGTGATTTTCCGTTATTTCGGAACACCATTTGAAAAATATCCTATAATAACAGGTAGTAACGAATAGTAACCGATAATAACCAAAAGTAACCTATGATAACCTAAAAACCAGTTCGCAAACGTCACCACGACTGAGAAGAAAGACAAGCAGCCGTTGATTATTTCAGTATTAAGACTTAAACTAGCAGAATGAACTCTAAGTATATTTCACCATTCCCAACTCTAAATTTTCCAATCTACTCTGGCCCCAGAAAAACGGACAACTTAATATATGAAGCATGGCATGAATATATGTGTCTCTGGCTGGACTCTTCAAGAGAAAGCGAATTTCTGGCAAAACCGCATATCAATATTTACAGTGGGGCTGAAGGGCTCCCAGCTCAGGCACTAGCAACGCTGCATAGTGAGTCGCCGATAGCTCGAATTGATGGAACAGAAAGAGAGTCCTCTGGGACAGAGCATTGGGAAGATTACGATGATGTTGTTGTGCTAGCAGAACACTCATATACACTCTATGCGACTTCTGCCGTGGACAACCAAACCCCAATAGGTTTTATACAACTCAACCTAAGTATTCGGTATTACCCCTTGGAAAAGGATATTTCTGTCAATTGCTACATTGAAAGGATCTACGCTGCTAGAGACAAAAGGCGGCAACACGTTGGGGCCGCTCTGATTTTTGCTACTGCGGAAATTGTTCAAAAGCACTCTGGAGAAGTTCTATCCCAATGCAAACTAATGCCCGAGTCTTGCCCACTTGTGGAAGAATTAGAAATATATTTATACGCCGAGCTCCATTCTGAAGAAGGAGAAAATATGGTCAATTTACTAAAAAGTGAACTTGAAGTTTTTATAGATGATTACAAAATGGAGCATGAGGACGAGCAAATCAAAATTAAAGGAGTTGATTTGGAGGCGGGATATTAAAGCATAGGACAGCTAACTCGAAGGAATGTAAAAAAGCTTACTCCTAATTAAATGAAAAACGTTATTCACATTGACAGAACAATTCCGATAATTGCTTTCCAATTTGCCTATATGCGAACGGAAAAAGACAAGCCATTTAAAGATGATTACCCACAGCACCCAGATCTGACGCCTTGACCTTACTCCCATTGAAATGATCAACCGTAAGCATTTGTTACGTGCTGATGAGGCTGCTTATTGCCTGAGTGTCAGCATCAGACAAGTGTACAAGCTGGCTGAAGCCGGAAAGCTTAGCAGACATGAGGAATCGCCTTTCGGGTTACGGCTCAGAGTGTTAAGGAGCAGATGGAACGGGTTGAGATGAGTTAATTTTAAATTGTGCTTTTTTAGGGCTTTATTCACTCCTAAGATTTGTAGTATGAGACTTTTATCTTGAAGATAAGTTCAAATTTAGGAGTTGGGTATGGCTTGTTGTGTTGGGGTTAAACATGGGTATTGGTGTTCAGATAGAGATGCCTCCTATATTGATGGCGAGGGTAACGAATATTGTATTTTTCATGCACCCGCTGAGCATAAGTATTACGAAAAATATGTTGAAGGAGAAGAGCAGCAACTAGAGCGTATGCCCGACACAGAGTTTAATAATTTAGTCATTTCAAGAATCAATTCATGCATACAAGATGGTAAAGATGAATGGGAAGGCCGATCCACGTGGTGGGGAAAAAATCCTAGATGTAATCTATCTGGGACAATTTTCCCAACAGATATAAGCTTTGAATCAATTAAAAAATTTCCAGCCATAAAATTTGATCATTGTACATTCAAAGGGATAGTTGATTTTTCAGGTTGCGAGTTTGAGACTGAGACATCTTTTTTCTGTACTTTATTTGAGCTATACGTTGTATTTGCAGATAATATATTTGCAGGGAATGTTTCATTCGATGGTTCGATTTTCGACGACCGCGATTACCATCCTGAAGAAACCATAAACTGCTATAGTCTACCTATAGATTTTGAAGAATTAAATATGACTTGTGGTTGTTCATTTTACAGATGTACATTTCGAAACAACGTTTCATATAGAAACTGTAAATTTAAAAAGAAAATTAAGTTTGAAAAATGTAATTTCGAAAAAGGATGCACATTCCTTGATTACAACAGAACTACCTTTGATGATGAATTTTGTTTTATAGATAGTACAGTTAATGAAAGATTTGACCTTGGAAGGTGTGTTTTTAATAGCGCAATAGAGATTTCGAATTGCGATTTTTATGGAATTTCATCTTTTAAAAAAACTATATTTATTGAAGCAAGATTTTTAGGGTCGCAGTTTTATAAAAATGCTGCTTTTGCAAAAGCAACCATATCTAAGCACTTAACAATTGTAGATTGTAAGTTTGAAAAAGAAATTATGTTTGCAAACGCAAATATAAATTTTTTGAAAATTATATACAGCAATTTTAATTGTCCATCATATTTTTCCGGAATGTTTGGAACATGTCGTTTATATATTGGCCATTCTCATTTTGAAGATACAGTTAGATTCAATGGCCATACCTACAATGGATTTCAAATAACAGGTTGCTCCTTCAAAAAACTCGCAGATTTTTCGAGCACCACACACAACAAGATACCAGACCAGCTTTTCAAACATTATTGTTGTTCAATAAAAAACTGCACTTTTGATTCTTGGGCATATTTTAAAGACTGCTATTTCAACGGCATTGCCTCATTTGAAAACACAATATGTGGACAACACATCATTTTTGAACGAGCAGAATTATTCAATGTTTCAATGAAGAAAATGCATATTGAATCCTTCCAGTTTGTTGATTGCTTTTGGCATAAAAACAAAAAACAATATGGCCCCTTATATAATGAAAACCCTAAAAACGAAGTAGATAAACTCGATGACACAGCCTTAGAATCAACCTACAGACGGCTAAAAAAGATTGCTAAAGATGGTTCAGATGAAGTCCAAACTTCCTACTGGCACTTCAAAGAAAAGGAATGGCAAAGAAAAAGAGCAAAACCCAAGGGTTTTTATTATTTATTTTTTATTACCGCTTTGATTATCAATGCCTTCATCGCAGTGATGGCTCCACAAGAACCAACATATGTATACACAGCGATAACTGCAGTACTCCTTATTGTGGGGTTATTTATATATAAAAAAGATGTAAAAATTTTGAGTATAGAAAATGAGTTTGAAAAATTTTACCTACAAACATACTACTATATCAGTGGCTATGGTGAAAAACCTCTTCGGGCTTTTGGGGTCCTCGGATTACTAATCATTTTCCCCTTTTTATTAGATGGAGCTGCTTATATTGCAAATAAGCCAGAGATATTTAATGCTACAGGGTGCTTTCCACTGCTAGACCCAGTCGGAAAAAGTAAGCCATGGGAAGCCGCGTATAAGCTTATCATAACCCTCCAAGCAGCTCTCTTCGCCTTCGCCCTACGCAACAAACTACGTCGATAAAATCAAACACAATGCACATCTACTGACATACACCCAACTATCACCACCCAAATATCAGGAGCTAACACATGGCCTGCTGTACCGGAGAAGAACATAGCAATTGGTGCAAATATTATGATATTGTTTATGTCGATGCAGAAGGTAAGGAATATTGTATCTTTCATGCTCCAGCTGAGCATAAGTATTCCAAACCTTATGTTGAGGGGGAAGGAGAACGTCCTGGGTTGATGGCAGGAGATGCTTTTAATGAGTTGGTTTTTGCACATATTCTAAAATGTTTTGAACCTAACGACTATTTAGATATCCATATATGCAGCATAGCTGGAACTATTTTCCATGAATATATTTCATTCTCAACATTTAATGGCAAAGAAAACCCTAAAATGCCTAATATCCTTTTTAGTAATTGTAGATTTCCTGAGGGGGTCAGTTTTTCCGGCACAAAATTTAAAGAGCTTGCACATTTTACTGGATGTGTTTTTTCAAACAAAACAGATTTCGAGAAGTCTCAGTTTCATAGTGATGTTCTATTTAACGCTTGCTATTTCAAAAACAACTCTAATTTTAAAGGAGTACAGTTTCGTAACACAGTTACCTTTGTAGACAGCCAATTCCAAGACAAAACTAATTTTCAACTGACACAATTCAGAGGAAAGGCATACTTTCAAAGTACTCATTTTTGGAACACTACAGATTTTAGGGGTTGCCAGTTCCGTAGTAGAGCCTCTTTTCGAGGAAGCATTTTTCTAAGCGCAGCTACTTTTGTAGGTAGTCAATTTAGAAAAGATGTTGATTTTGCATTATGCCATTTTTCGACAGTATTATTCAATAATGCCAAGTCCAAGGGAATTTGTAATTTTCACTGCTCTACATTTGATGGAGTCTCATTTTTTGAAATGACTTTTGAAGATGCTGTTTTTTTTAATAATGTTGAATTTTATGAAAACGCTATATTCTCTAGAACCATTTTCAAACAAATTTCAAATTTTATTAAAACTAAATTTCATAAAAAAGCAGATTTTAAACAAACATTTTTTCAAGAATGGTCATATTTTAGAAAAGTTACTTTCAATAGCAAAACATCCTTTTCCGCTGCAATTACAAAAGAAAAAATTTTAATCGATTCAACGAACCTTTCCAACTTTCATTTCACAGAAGTTAATATTGAACTATTCAAATTCATTGATTGTAAATGGGGAGATGAAAAATTTGCCCCTGTTTATGATGAAACTCACCAAAAAGAACTTGAAACAACAGATGAGCAACTCGAAGAAATATATCGCCGTTTAAAAAAAGTTTCCCGAGACAGTTCCGATGAGATGCAAACTTCACACTGGCACTATAAAGAAAAAGAATTTCAAAGAAAAATAGTTAACGATAAAATTCCTTTTTCAACTCACTGGATTAGCTATATTATGGTCCCCGCATTGACTCTATTATCTTTTTGGGCACTAACTAAGTATAAACTGAGTATGCACGCGGCCTTTTTAATATACTTGACAGTACTCTCACCCTTTGTGTTTTTCTGCTATAACTCTCTCACTAATTCAGGAAAATGCTTTTCAAAACATTACTTGAATATATATAATTTAAGTAGCGGTTATGGGGAAAAGCCTGAAAAAGCCCTAGGAGTTCTTGCTCTAATTTTGGTTATCAATGCGATGATTGTAGCTACGCCTATTTTACCCTCCTTATCTCCCGTTAAACAGTCTATGCCTCCTGTTGACTTCATTAGTTCATGCCTATGGTACTTACCATTATCAAAAATTGAAGCTTACCCCACAAGCGGGTGGAACTCATTTTGGAGATTAATAATGAACCTAACCATAACCATCCAAGCCGCACTCTTCGCCTTCGCCCTACGCAATAAATTACGAAGATAAACACAATCACAATTCCTCGCAGCCCTCACACGCCGTCCCCGACATAGGACGCCCCATCAAATAAACTGACCTCCGTAACGCATGAATGCATACGGAGGTTTTTGTGAACTTAAAGAATGCATTTTAAAGACAATCACAAATAAATAACGCAAGATAAATTTAATGAGAAACAACAAGTAGACTGGCTTTACCTGGGCTACTTCAATTTACCAAAGACAAGAGCACTACACAGCTCAACACACATACACTCACCCTAAATCCCCCGATACTCCTCAGTCAGTACTCCAAGGATAAGCCGGGCTAGGCCTTTCTGGATATGCTCATCACTTAAGAACTGCATGGCCATATCTCTATGGGTTTCCATGCTGTCGATGACGGCCTCTTCTACTGCTACGGGAAAATCCCCTTTCATGGCCCATTCCGGTGTGTTGTTATCAAGCTGTGCCATTACCCGATCATTTTCCCGCAGTTTGTCCACAATAGTCCGTAAATAACTAAGCCCGTCACTATCTGTGAAATCTCCGCCGAAAAGTTCATTCATTCTGGCAATAATTTCTTCAAGACTCTCGGTTTTAGGGGCACGGGGTACGCGTGAACCAACGGCAGAAGTCGGTCTAATTTTGATACTTTCACCGGGCTGCAATTTTATTGTTTCTTCTCTTTGCTTGGACAGTCTGTAATGAGTCATGATCACATCAGAAAGATCAACATCTTCATCTAAATGCTGCTCTCTCAATAATGGTTGCAGGTGTCTTGCATAGATATTGAAAGATTCCAATTCACGATCCGCATAATCCAGGATCTGACTTGAAAATTCATAAAATCTGATAAAACTGAGTAAATCCTTTTTAAAAACATCCAGAACATCTTTTGCGATATGCGCTTGTTTAAGGCTGTGTTCCGCGTTTTTAATCATCACGGTGTGACCAGTTGCCTTGGCCTCACGCAACTCTTTATCTGCCCTGCGCAGAACCTCCATGGACTCACGGTAACGCATACGGTATCTTTCTAAAGCCGGACGGCAATGGGACATCAGAACATCTTGTCCTACCTTTTCATCAAAAAAAGCCCTGACAAAACCGTCCACCTCAGACTCCAGATAAATCATTTGGGAGTCTAGCTTTTCCTTAAGATCGCTAGCGAGATTTGGATCAGAAACATCAGCTAGCGCGGCAGTCTGATAAAAAGGCTTAAAAGCCAACAAGATCTCTTCCGGTTTGTTTACGAAATCGAGAACAAAGGTCTGATCTTTACCCGGAAAAATTCTATTCAATCTAGAAAGAGTCTGTACAGCATCAACACCTGACAACTTTTTATCCACATACATCGCGCAAAGTTTCGGCTGATCAAACCCAGTCTGAAATTTATTGGCTACTATCATGACCTGATATTCGGAAGTATCGAAGGCTTTGCGCATATCGCGCCCTCTGAGATCAGGATTCATATTTTTTTCATTAAACGAATCAACACCATTCTCTTCGTCTACAACCTCACCCGAAAAGGCAACCATTGCCTGAATACCTTCGCAATCCTCTCGGTTGGCAGCAATATACTTATCAAAAGCAAGTTTATAGCGCACAGCAGCTTTGCGGGAATCAGTAACCACCATGGCTTTGGCTTGACCATTAAGCATAGAAGCTACCCGTGATCTAAAATGCTCTATAATGACTTCCACTTTCTGACTGATATTGTACGGATGCAACCTTACCCATCTGGCAATTGTACTGGCTCCCTTTCGGGCATCCACTTCTTCAGCAATAGCTCCATCCTTAAGACCCAAACGACACGCCATGTCGTAGGTTGTATAGTTTTTAAGCACATCTAGAATAAAACCTTCTTCAATGGCTTGGCGCATACTATAAACATGAAATGGCTGCGGTATGTTTTCCTTAGAAGGCGGTAAGTCTGGATCAGGAGTACGACCAAAGGTTTCAAGAGTCTTAGATTTCGGAGTAGCAGTGAAAGCAAAATAACTTATATTTTCAGAAGCCTTACGCGACTCCACTGCCGCATCAAGCAAATCTTCAGTTGATAATTCATCACCTTCTTCTCGCTGTTTTACCCCAAGCACTTCCCGCAATTTACGGGCAGTACTTCCGGTCTGCGAGGAATGCGCTTCATCGGCAATAATTGCGTAATTATTTCCTTTTAAGGAAGTTCTCTCTCTTAGAAGTTCCAGCACGTAGGGAAATGTCTGAATGGTCACAATAATAATGCGGGTAGCACTCTCAAGGGCATTTGCAAGCTGTTCTGATTTTGATCCGTCGCCCAGCTCTCGGCTGATACGGCTGACTAGTCCGCTGGCGTGTTCAAACTGATAGATTGTATCCTGCAACTGAGCGTCAAGCACGGTCCGATCTGTAACCACAATAACGGAATCAAAGACCTTGCCACCTTCCCCGTCGTACAGAGAAGCTAGCTGATGGGCTGTCCAGGCTATTGAGTTGGATTTTCCTGAACCGGCACTATGCTGCACCAAATACTTATTACCCGCCCCTTCATAACTGGCTGCTTTGATCAGTCTGTTAACAACATCCCATTGATGGTAGCGGGGAAAAATCAAAGTTTCTTTTATGTACTTCCGTCCTTCCCAATCTTCTTTTTCCTCCTGCTGCAAATGCAGGAATCTACCGAGTATATGCAGCCAGTTATCCGGCAACATCACCCGTTCCCAAAGATAAGAAGTATCATAACCATCAGGATTCAAAGGATTGCCTTTGCCGCCGTCAGTGCTGCCCATATTAAAGGGCAGAAAAAAAGAATCCTTTCCGGCGAGTCGAGTGCACATCCAGGCTTCTTCCTGACTGACCGCAAAATGCACCAAGACCCTTTTACCGAAGGAAAGTAAAGGTTCAGCGCGTCTGGTGGCCGGGTCCACAGGAGGACGATCATGTTTATACTGGCGTATGGCAGCAGCAACAGGCTGCTTGAATTCAGACTTAAGCTCCAAAGTTGCCACCGGAATACCGTTCACAAACAGCACCAGATCCAAACGTCCGCCATATCCATGCGGCGAATAAGTAACCTCCGGCACAACACGTAAACGGTTACAGCCATATTGGCGCAAAGTTTCAGCATTCAAGCCGTGATCGGGTTTAAAACGGCATAGCCGGATACGCGCACCCCGGTCTTTATAGCCATGCCGCAAGACATCGAGTGACCCTTTTTTATCCAGCCGACGTGCCACACTACGAATTAAAGCCGCCTCAGTATCTTTAGGAAACATCTTACAGAACTTATCCCACTGATCCGGATGCGCTTCACGCATAAACCCGACAACGTCTTCATTATACAAAGCATGTTCACGATCATAATTTTCAGCCTTACCAACAATCCATCCATTAGCGGCAAGAGAATCAATAATATCCTGCTGGAACTGTTTTTCGCGTGCGTCTGCCATGTCAAAATCCTTTTTAGCTATTCTGGTAACTCATCTCGATAAGTGGCTTGGCCTTCGCAAGGTCATCAACGTTCCTCAAACGAACTTCAAGATTACCCGTTCCCAAATGCCCGACGTTAGTAACATCGCGGCTGAATCCTTCTTCGAGTTCAACTTCGTATGGATCGACGTTCATGGTCAAAACCAAGCAAGGATCGCCTTTCCCGGCATTTACCTGAACGCACAGAAAATTCTTTAATTTCTTGAAAGCGACATACCACTTCAGCTCTTTCTCCTGCACTTCATCGCCAAAATTCAAAATGAATTCCCGCAAAGATTCATAAAGCTCAGTCAGTTGCTTATTGGCTTGTTGCATATTGTGCTTATGCCCTTCAGACCTATCACCATTGGTCACAACAACGGGACGAGACGCCTTACTTTCCTCAGTACGGTTCACAAGTTCCAGCATCAAGTAATCTTCGCTAAACAGACGATAACGCAACAACTCAATATTGCGGTTAATCTGCTGGACGGCATATTCATCATACTTGGTAAAATCTCCGGCTATACACAACAGACGAGGCGCGGACCAATCAATCTTCCCAGCAACCTCCCGCCCAAGACGCTCCATGACCAGCAATTGGAAATCCGCTTGATGCTCCATAAGCCAGTCTAAATAAAACAGCCCCTGATTGATGACGTTCTCATTCAGATGTCTTTTATATTCGATGATCACAGGGCAATTGTTTTCATCAAGCCCCAGTGAATCAATACGCCCGCCATGGCTCTTGCTGGTGCTGAATTCTGTAGCGAGGAAGCGTACACCGAGAAAAGTCTCCATATTACTCTCAATGAGCTGCTGGAGCCACTTTTCCACCGGAGCGGCTTTGGGAGGCAGCTCAGTTACCTGCTGGGTGTTGTATTGAAATAGTCTGATGTCGGACATGTGCTTTATCCGTTTTGTTTTTTATACATTAAATCATACAATTTATTGGCAATAGATCTGATTTCATCAAGGGAAAAGTTTTGCTCCCAAGTGGTAATCCCCTGTCTATTTTTATTTTCAAATCTAATGCCTTCTATTTTGTCATTGCCTAACAACTGAATATTACAATGTGCAATTGCATTTCTGAATAATCTAATAAAATCATTTAAGTCTTCGCAGTCATCAAAGAGCGGCCAGTTTTTAAGTTCATCTAGAGGTTTATTGGGTATGATAGAATCTGTATGTTCTTTGGGGAAAATTATTAACCCAAGCAATGAATTAATTAGCTGCGTTGCTTCATAAACGGAGTCACCGTTTTGTTTTGCTTTTTCTATGTATTCTAAATTTGCGAAAGTCCTTTCAGAAAAAACTCTTACAAGTTCATCGCTCCCAATCATAACCATGCTAGACCTCCTTTTAATTCTCCGCCTTCCAATCCCGCACATCAATCTTCCCGGTCACAGCTGCTGAGATTAGGGCTGTGCGGCGTTCTTTGAGGAGGGTGATAGCTTTGTTAGCCTTTCCCTCTAGAGAATCGAGTTTGGACAATTTCAAATCAATATTTTCAAGAAGACTCTGCGCTTCATCTACTGGGGGTAATGGAAAGGGCATTTCGCGAATTGTGCTTTGTCCAATGTTCTGCATTGAACTACTTGCCCCAGTTGCTTCAATTTCTATACGTCCACGTGTCATATCTGTTCCCAGAAAGAAGGCTATAAGACGGGGACTAGCCTGACTATTTAATTTTATTCTGTACAGCTTGTCACAAAGAATAAGCTGTGGGTAGACATCCATCACAACAGCCGCACTCCCAACCAATTCTTTGGTATTCGCTCTAGAAATTAAAAGGTCATATTTTTCAAGTAAATACTCCTCACGCGGAGAAAGACTTGATGGTAATTTTTTATTTTCACTTGGGCTGAAAAGCCCTCCGTTTACGGCCCCTACTTTTAAAACTCCCCACTCACCAGCTTCTGCTGGAGTTGTTTCACATTGAGGACTCCAGCCTTGTTCCATTTTAGTGATCACATGCTTGAGTCGTTTAACTTCCCAATGCGCAGGAATCTCCCCCAGCCATTCAACCCCGCTATCCTTCATCTCGACATCAGAATCAAGCCCCTTGGTCACGGCATGAGATATTACCGCCTGCCGCTTTACCTTAAGCAGTTCTATGAGCTTTTCTTGTTTTTCGATTAGAAGGTCGATTTTGGCTGTTTCGTGATTGAGAAACGTAGCTATTTTGTCTTGTTCTATTAGTTGTGGAATTACAAAAGGAAGATTTTCAAATGTATCTTGGTACAAATGATTTATGGTGCTGCCAGTCTGGAAATAGTCGACAAAGTCTGTAAAAATATTTGACTTTAAAATCCAAAACAGAAATTTAATTGTCACATTTTGTCCGTCGGGCCGGATAACGAACACTCCACTATTCAAACAAGCCTTACCTTCAAGCCCGTTAACAATAGCAACCTTACCAATTGTGCCGTCCTTGGTAATCAATAAATCCCCATTTACGAGCTGAATATTGCAATCCTGCTCATATCTAAATTCAGAACAATGACGACATTTTTTCCAATTAATGTCACCATCAAGAAAATCTGTACCAGTAACCAGAAATGGACCTTGATCAGTAAACTCATTTGAATTTAATCCATGCCAGCCAACTCTTGCTTTCAAAAAAAAGTCGTATTTAATGCGTGAATTAATCCAACACTCTGGCACATCCCCCAACCACTCAACTCCAGAATCCTTGTAAGCCGGATACGGCTTATACTTACCCATTAGGAATGAACCTCCCTCAGAAGGTCCATGATCTCGGCACTTACTGCGTCAAGCTCAGCATCAATCTCTTCCAAAGGACGGGGCGGAACGTACTTGTAAAAATGGCGATTGAAAGGAATCTCATAGCCGACAATTCCGGGCTTCTTATCCTTTTCGTCAATCTTCTTCTCATCAATCCATGCATCAGGCACATGCGGCAACACCTCACGAGCGAAGTAATCTTCTACGGATTCAGAAAGAGGGACGTTCTCATAATCGCGAAGAGACGGATCTGGCTCAATCTTACCCTTGGTTTTGCAAACCTCGGCTTCTGGGTCATGTTTGGAAATATGTTTCTGGAGCAATTTAAACTGCGGAGGTGAAAGCTTCAGTCCAGCATCCTTGAGGGCTTTCTTAAACACATCGCGGGAAAGGTATTTCTCATCCAGATCGGCAAGAACATCCAGAGTGGACTCCTGCAACTCATCAGGCCACTTAGCCCATGGCTTGTCTTCAGTAAGCGCGGTAATCCGTGCTTCCTCATGGGGGTAAAAAGCAAGCTGTAAAGGACGCTCTACGGTAATACGGCGGTAGCCAAAGGCGGTGGAATCAAAAATTTTGCAGGTCTCACCAGCTTCAAAATGACCGAACAAACGGACTAATTCATCAATCTGATCATCATCAATCAACCTGCGCTTAGAACCAAGCGACCTACGCATAGGTACAAACATATCAGTAGCGTTAATAAGCTGCACCTTGCCCTTACGCTCTTCACTCTTCCGGTTGCAAAGAATCCAGATATAAGTGGCTATGCCCGTATTATAAAACATGTCTGTGGGTAGAGCGATGATGCCTTCGAGCAAATCACTTTCAAGAATGTGACGGCGAATCTCACTTTCACCGGAACCTGCACCGCCAGTAAACAGAGGTGATCCGTTCAGAATAATACCGATACGGGAACCGCCTTCTTCTGCGGGACGCATTTTGCTGACAAGATGCAGAAGAAACAGCAAAGAACCATCAGAAACACGGGGTAAGCCGGGTTCAAATCGTCCCTTGTCCTTTTCTTTATGTTCATCATTGATGACTTTCTGAACCTTTTTCCAATCCACGCCAAAAGGAGGGTTGGAAAGCATGTAATCAAATTTCTCATATGGCAACTGATCATCTGACAGAGTGTTACCTAGTTTAATCTGAGTAATGTCCTGAGCCTTGATAAGCATATCACCCTTACAAATGGCGTAAGACTCTGGGTTAAGCTCCTGACCGTACACGCGAATAAATGCGTTCTTGTTCATCTCTGACATAAGAGCAGTACCCTCGGAAAGAAAGCCTCCGGTTCCCGCAGTCGGATCATAAAGAGTGCGTACAGCTCCATCTTGAGTCAAACTTTCATCGTCATCCATGAAAACAAGATTTGTTGCCAGATGTACTATATCACGTGGTGTAAAATGCTCCCCGGCAGTTTCATTAGATGATTCAGCAAATTTCCGGATCAGTTCTTCAAATGCCAGCCCCATTTCAAAGTTGCTAATTTTTTGGGGGGAAAGGTCCATTTTAATGAATTCTTTCACCACCAGAAACAATAAGTTTGCCTGATCCAATTGCTCAAGAAAATCTGAAAAATGAAAATGCTCAAAAATTTCTCTGGCTTCGGAACTAAAGGACTGCACATAAGCTTCAAGGTTATCGAGAATCTGAGTTTCACCAAGCTTGCTGAGATTCATGGGAGAAGTATTATAAAATTGATGCTTAGATGCACGCTTAAGCATCTTCGGAAGAGCGTCTTGATCCTCTTTATATCGCTCGGCGGTTTTTAAAACATCCGCCTTTGTCGGCTCCAGAACACATTCAAGACGACGCAACAGAGTAAATGGCAAAATGATACGCCCATATTGAGATCTCTTAAAATCACCACGCAACAAATCCGCGACAGCCCAGATAAGATTCGCAGTAGCTGTGAAATTGACCATTGATAATCCTTATATAATTTAACTTAAAAAGCAGAGCTTTTTTATTTATGCTAATAATAGTATTGGTAATTCGGTACTAGAACTGCTTGTAATGGGAGAACTTGAAAAAAACAATTTTTTTGTTTCAAAACCGGGAGAGGACCGGGAGAGGATATGGAAAGGTATTTTTTAGAAAAAGTAAAAGGGTGCTAGACTAAACGTCTAACACCCTGTATTTACTGTGGTAGGCCACCAAGGACTTGAACCTTGAACCAACGGATTAAGAGTCCGCTGCTCTACCAATTGAGCCAGTGACCCGTGTCGTGAGAAAAGGGTTTAGATATATTCACTGCGGATGTCAATCGGTTTTTCATTTTTTTATTTAAAAAAGGCAACTAAATGCGTTTTAAGCTAATTTGTTTAATTTTATTGAGTTTCATTTCGACCTTTGCGCTTATCTGCCCACAAACGGCTGTTAGTGCCCAGAATCAGAATCCTAATATTGATACCAAATGGAAACTATACAGCCTCACTAAGGATGATCAAAAACAAACCGGACTGAAAACCAATATTCTGGCCGGACTGATGCTCGAGCCTAAAAACGGCTGGTACACATACTCCCATAATCCGGGCAAACTGGGCCAGCCAACAACTCTTAAAGTTACCCTGACCCCGGACAACACCATCCTTCCGCCCATCTACCTTCCGGGTAAGCTCAAGGATGATCCCTTTAACAAAGGGAAAAAAGTTGCCACCTACTCAGGGCCGACCCCGATTCTGGTTCCGGTGCCGCCCTCTTTAAAGTCATTCACCCTCAAGGCCAAGCTGTCCCTGCTCATGTGCTCCAAAACAGCCTGCCAGCCCTTTAAGACAGACTTAAACTTCTTCGGCATGGCTGTTTCCCCGGACAAACTACCGCAAGCGAGCCTGCAACCATGGTGGCCGGAATTCGTGAAGGTACGTAAGGGTGCCAAGACCATCAAAATTTCCCTAAAAGATATCGCTTCCAAGGTTGAAGGGAAGAATACGGCGAAGGCTGCTAAATCCCAGCCGCAAAAAACCGCCCCGCCCGTTCAGACTGTAGAAGAAAGCGGAGCAGAATCCGCATTCTCATTTGATTCCCTCAAGCCCCGCTCTTTTACTCCGGGCCTTGAAGTAACCAACCTGACTACCGCGATTTTATTTGGATTGCTGGCAGGATTTTTGCTCAACTTCATGCCCTGCGTGCTTCCGGTTATCAGCCTCAAGCTCTCCACTCTGCTTGCCGGGGCTGCACACGAAAGTGCGGAAGAACAGAAACGCGGATTCCGGGAACACAACATTTTCTTTGCGCTGGGCATCCTGCTCTACTTCGGTGTCTTAAGCGGAATCCTAGGCATGACCGGAATGGCTTGGGGGCAAATTTTCCAGAAGCCCCCGGTAGTAATCGGGCTGACCGGGGTTGTATTTGCGCTTAGCCTTAGTTTGTTTGGGCTATTCAACCTGCCCATAGTGGACCTAAAGCTCGGTTCTGAAAACAGCGGACCGCGCAGGCAGGCCCTTTTTACCGGAATTCTGGCTACCCTGCTGGCAACCCCTTGCAGCGGACCTTTTCTTGGCGGAGTACTCGGCTGGGCCATGGTTCAACAGCATTATGTGATCAGTTCAGTATTCTTAAGCGTAGGTGCAGGCATGGCTTTGCCTTATATATTGATGGCCTTCTTCCCGGCACTGGCGACACGTTTTCCCAAACCCGGAGCATGGACTATCTGGATCGAGCGGGCCGCAGGATTTTTCCTTGCCGGAACCTGCATCTACCTGTTCAGCATCCTGCCCGAAGATATGTATATCCCGACTATGATCTTTATGTGGTTCACCGCTGTAGGCGCGTGGATGTGGGGACTTTCGTCCGGCACAGATAAAAAATCATCCATGTACCTGCTGCGAATTGCTGCACTGGCAATCTGCATAACCGCCGGATTCTGGGCCGCGACTCCGCAGGAGCGCACCGCGCACTGGATCAGCTTTGAGCAGAAGGACTTTACCGAACGGATCGGACAGGAAGCCATGCTGGTGGAATTCACCGCCGACTGGTGCCCTTCCTGCAAAGTACTGGAACAAACAGTGCTGACCCCGGCTAACCTGAACCGCTGGCAGGAAAAATATAATCTGACCTTCATCAAGGTGGACATAACCGCCCCGGATAAGGTCGCAGATAAATTCCTGCGCGCGCTGGGCAGCCGTTCCATCCCGCTGGCAGCTATCTTCAAGCCCGGAGAGGATTCTTCGTCGCCCACAGTAATTCGCGATCTCTACACTACCGGGCAGATGGATGAAGCATTAGCGCAAACACTGAAATAAGGAAATCACATGCATAACAATTCATCATCACACGGTTTTTTCAGTTGGAACGAACTGCTTACAACCGACCTCGAAGCGGCCAAAAAATTCTATGGCGATCTTCTGGGCTGGACTTTCAAGGAATCGCAAACAATATACGGTGACACCTACCTGACAGCCTTCAAAGACGGGCGCTTGGCAGCAGGAATGATGCTCAAGCCCAAGGATACTCCTGAGCACATCAAAGGCTGCTGGGACCCTTATATCACTGTTGATGATGTGGACGCATCAGCCGCGCAGGTTGAAGAATCGGGCGGTAAAGTGGTGCTTCCGCCAACTAAAATTGAAAATGTCGGGCGGTTCTGCGTAATTCAGGACCCGCAGGGAATTTATTTAAATCTCATCACCTATGAGAAAAAAGACTAACAAAGCCTCAAGTAAGGATTCTCAATTGAACAAGGCGACCTTATATATCTTCTCTGGTTTACCGGGATCAGGAAAAAGTACTCTGGCTCAAAGCCTAAGTTCCGAATTAAACTCTGCCTATCTCAGGATAGATACGATAGAACAGGCAATACGCGACCTCTGCAACTTCAAAGTTGAAGGTGAGGGATACCGCCTTGCTTATCGGGTTGCCTCAGATAATCTTAGAGGTGGCATGAGTGTTGTCACCGATTCCTGTAATCCCATTGAGTTAACCCGCACGGAATGGCAAAATGTTGCTATTAATGCAGGTACAAAATTTATTAATATCGAAGTCATTTGTTCTGACAAAACAGAACACAGAAAGCGGGTTGAAAACCGCCCTTCATTCATAGAGGGATTAAAACTACCCACATGGGAGCAGGTCGAACAACGCGAGTACCACACTTGGAAGTCGGATAGAATTGTGCTTGATACGGCTGGCAAAACCCAAGATGAAAGCCTTCAGGAACTGATTTGGGCGATTAAAAAATGGCATAAAAAGATTTAGGTGGATGCCGCCCTTTACGACAGCTCCGCAGTCAGTTATCACGTGGCTCAACAGCAACATTAAAACAACATATATAAGGTAAGCGCATGCTCAACTTTCAGATATTTATCCCCACCCGCATTGTTTTCGGTCCCGGTAAACTTGCAGAACTGGGAACCCTGCCCCTGCCCAAAGGTAAAAAAGCCATGGTCGTCATCGGTGAATCCGGGGCCATGATTGAGAACGGCTATCTCGATAAAGTTCAGGTCGCACTTGCCAAGCAGGATGTTTCCACTGTTGTTTTTGATAATATTTCCCCCAACCCGAAATCAGATCAGGTTGACGAAGCCGCTAAAATAGCCCGTGAAAAAGAAATCGATTTCATAGTTGCCCTAGGCGGCGGTTCCACCATTGACGCTTCCAAGGCTATCGCCCTTTTGACCACCAACGTGGGCAAATGTTGGGATTACATGCAGGCCGGGTCCGGCGGCGGAGTTGCCCCGGAAAATCCCGCAGCTCCACTCATTGCCATTCCCACCACAGCGGGCACAGGCACTGAAGCAGATCAGTGGGCAGTGATCAACAAATCCGGCGGCATTGAAAAAATCAGCCTCGGTAATGATTCCACCTTCCCTGCAATTTCCATCGTTGATCCCGAACTCATGGTAAGCGTGCCCCCGCGCATGACCGCTTACACCGGGATCGATGCATTTTTCCATGCTGTGGAGACTTTCCTTTCCACTGCGCATCAGCCCATGAGCGACATGCTGGCTCTGGAAGCAGTACACCTGAGCAGCCACTACCTGCCCATGGCAATTGCCGAAGGCAACAACATCGAAGCCCGCACAGTCATGGCTTGGGCCAGCACTGCCGCAGGTATGTGCGAAACCCTTTCCCGCTGCATTTCCCAGCATTCTCTTGAACATGCTTTGAGTGCAAAATATCCTGAACTGCCGCACGGTCTCGGTCTTGCCAAACTTTCCGTGCCCTACTTCAAACGTTTGATCCCGGAAAGCCCGGAACGTTTCGAAGATCTGGCCATGGCTATGGGTTACGATACCCAGCAGTTTGATGAGAACATGCGCGCTACTGTATTTCTTGAAGGTTTGCGTTCCCTGCTCGAACGGGCCGGATTCAACGAGGAATCGCTCAAAGATTACGGTGCAAAAGAAGAAGATGTTGCCGAGCTGGTAGATATAGCCGAGCAGACCATGGGCAAGCTTTTCGAGTTCACTCCCGCAAAGATGGAACGCGAAGATCTCGAATGCATCATGTCCGAAGCTATTGCGGGCTAGCAGCCTTCGGCGACCCTGCCGGGGGCCTTAAACCCTTTTGCATAAGGGTTTAAGAATCCCAAAACCTTTTATTAAGCTTCGCGCTGCTAAACTTAATTATTCAGGGGGAACTCACCTTGTGGGTTCCCCTTAATTTATAAGTAACTGCTGATTGACATTTGAGTGTGGTCTTTTATAAGTATAACCACAGACAATTAAAGAATTTTGGTTAGATCAAAAGTGTAGGTAGATGGGGATCGGAGGAATATACCGCACAATGGCTAAAAAGCAGAAAGCAATAGTTCAATGCCCGTTTTGTGACAGCAACCGCCTATACTTCAGGCGGGGGCTGGTTTCTGACGTGCTTATTTCCCTGCTCGTTCCGGTCAGGTCTTATACCTGTGGCTCATGCAGCCGCAGCTTCCGCCGCTATGGTAACTATTTTACCAGCAAGCAGGCCCTGATCCATATTTTCGGCGTGCTGGCAATTCTCGCCTTTATCAATCCGCAACTACTGCTCCCGGAAAGCTGGCTTCTTCAGGAAGAACAGAAAATGGTAGAGCCTGTTGAACAAACAGAGATAGAACTTATCGAAACTGAGCCGGAGAACGAACTTCCCCTGCTGTCCATGGCTATTGCCAATGCCACCAACAGTTCGGTTATGGTTGAAAACGGGACTGTTGCCATTGTAGCTGCTAACGCGACAGCCAATGCCACACTGAACAATGCAACGCAGGCCAACGCAACTTCGAAGACTATTCTGGCCTTTAACGGCACAGAAGTAGGCAACGCAACCTCTTCAGCTAAGGCTGTAGTGGAAGTCAAAAAGCCAAAAAAAGAAAAGCACGGTTTGCAGGAAGGCAAACTAAGGTCCATCTATTTCAAGGAAGTGGACAACAAAACCAGAATCAGTCTTGATCTCGGCGGTTCACCCCTTTCCTACACATCATTTTTCCTGAAAGATCCCAACCGCCTTGTGGTCGATATTCAGGGCAAGTGGGATTACTTCGGCCCCACCGTCCTCAAGCCGGAGAATCCAATCTTCTCAAGATTCAGGATCGGCATCTACGATGATAAAATCCGCATGGTCATGGATCTCAAAGGCCAGACCCCGGCCCCGGTCATCAACAAAACCGGAAGCGGACTTGATATTGATGTGAAGTAATATTTGTTAAGACTAAGACTTAATAAAATCCCCCGAAACCATTTGGTTCCGGGGGATTTTTTAATTGGTTGGCGTAGCCCGCAGTGATAGGCTAAACTAGCTTGAAAACTTCCAGACAATATTCATACAATTAATAATTTTGAATCTTTAAATGGAGATAAATATGAATCACCCTGTCATCAAAGACCTTAACTTCCGCTATGCCTGTAAAAAATATGATGCAGCCAAACGCATTCCTGCCGACAAGATGGCAATCATCAAAGAAGCCATGCGCTTGTCGCCTTCATCCGTTAACTCACAGCCATGGAAATTTATTATTATCGAAAGTAATGAAGCAAAACAGCGTTTTCACGACACATTCGCCAATAAATTTGAATTTAACCAGCATCATGCCAAAGCGGCATCACATATTATTTTATTTGCCTACAATCCCTACTTCACAGCAGAGCAATACAAAAAAGTTGTAGATGCCGAGGTCAAATCAGGCCATCTGCCTGCGGATAAATATGACGAAATGATGGAGAAAGGCATGTTCTTTGCCGGACTGAATACCGATGAAACCGGATTCAACGGCTGCTGGACCAAAGCCCAGACATACCTCGCACTAGGCAATACCATGCATACAGTTGCAAGACTGGATATCGACTCCACTCCTATGGAAGGTGTTGATTCTGAACTGATCGGCGAGATTTTCAAAGAAGAACTTGGCGGATACATATGCGAAACAGCACTGGCACTGGGATATCATCTGGAAGGCGGAGATTACAATTACGGTCAGCCTAAAGCACGACTGGCGCTGAAAGATATCATAACGGTCCTATAAACCCAAAATCCCCGTAACCATCAGGCTACGGGGATTTTTATTTATAACTTCCGTTCAAATCTACTCAATACAAATAATATCGAAATCATCTCCGGTAATGCACTCTGCCCCATTTGCAGTAACTTCGAAGGTGTTTTCCACCCCGACCATCCCCACTCCGGGGATGCCCTGCTTCGGTTCAAGGGCGAAGACCATACCTTCTTCGATGGGCAGGTCAAAACCCTTGGCAATGGGCGGAAAGCCGTCCACGGTTAAGCCGATGCCGTGTCCGATGAACGGGACCTTGCATTCGCCGATACCCATGAAGCCTTCCGTAAAACCTTCCTTTTCGACCTGTTCCATAACCTTGGCGTAAACTTCGCTGACAGGAGTTCCGGGCATGAGATGATCAGCTGCCAGAGCCTGCATATCCTGACAAAAATATTGGGCGTCCAGAACCTCTTTGGGAATGGAGCTTTTGGGACCGGACCAGTAAACCTGAGTCTTATCAGTATGGTATCCTTCCATCACAAATCCGCAATCAACGGAAAGAGGCGCGTTCTTATCCCAAAATTTATCGCCGCTACCCATGAAAGGTGAAACAGGATGCGCCCCGCGCAGACCAAGTGGACCATTAAAGGAACTGGGGTAGATGCCGGAATCACCTGCTGAGACATGACCCAAGAAAATCTCCTCGTTAAAAGTCTGCATACGCATGTGACCTTCATGGCCAAGTTCAAAGAATATATTCCAGATGTACTTGGAAATCTCCATTTCGCTCATGCCCGTCTGGATTAACTCCGGCAGAACTTCAAACATCGCGGTGTTATGCAGATGTCCCACTTCGCGCATAATTTCCAATTCCCATTCTGACTTCACTGCACGAGACAGGGCCAGCACCTTGTCACCGGGAACAAATTTATATTCGGACATCCGGGAAGTAAGCATCTCCCCTAGTTGCCACGTGAGACCTGCGGTCTCCGCACCCATCACTTCAGTAAGCGGCTGCCCGACCTGTTTGGCAAGTGGTGCGAGATCCTTAAATGACTTGAAGCGAACAATATTTTTGATGGAGCTTTCAATTTTGGCCCGATCATATGATTTACGCACAAAAAGAACAGGCTCACCTTCCAGCGGAAGCCATACTGCGCCGTTGACAAAGGAGCCTGAGAGGTAATAAATCTGCAAACGCGAAAAGCAGAGCATGCCTCCTGCTTGCGGAGCTATTTCGGGCAGGAAACGACGGCACTTTGCCCAGCGGGCTTCAAGCTCACTACGCGGTACAACTACATTGGAATCTAAATCGGACATGAGATTTACTCCTTGGATGTATCGGGTTCATATAAAAAAGATTCTTGGGAAAATAAAAAACCCGCTCGCCGGGTAAAAGAGAACTTTGCAAGTAACCGGGCTTTACTGTAGCATGCTGAAATCAATTGCCCGGAGAGATCAATATATGCTTATCTTTGACGAAAAAAAATTAGCCGTACTTCTTGAAGAGGTCAAGGTCATAGCCGTAATCGGCGCGGTGGATAAACCCGGACGTCCAGTGGACAGGGTCTGCCGCTATATGATTGATGCGGGCTACGAAGTCATACCTGTACATCCCAAAAGAGAGAATGTCTGGGGACTTAAGACCTATAAATCCGTTACAGACATTCCCGTTCCGGTTGATCTTGTAAACCTTTTCAGGGCCTCCCAGTTCTGCGCAGACCATGCTCGCGAAGTTCTTGAACTTGAATCCATGCCCAAATGCTTCTGGATGCAGGAAGGAATTTTCAGCCCAGAGGCGCGTGAACTGCTCTCCGGCAAAGATATCACTGTAATCGAAGACCGTTGTATAATGGTTGACCATAAAAATTTAGCAGGCAAAATATAATGAGTAAGGCTTTTGAATGCCAAATGTGCGGCCACTGCTGCCAAGGCGAAGGCGGCATCATCATGACCGCAAAAGACCGCAATCGTCTCGCCGATCATCTCGGCATCAACGAACAGGAACTGATTGAAAAACACAGCGAAACCGTAAACGGAAAAATCCGCCTTCAGTCACGTGAAGACGGGTACTGTGTATTTTATAATGAAGGTTGTGGAATACATCCCGGTCGCCCTGATATCTGTAGGGCATGGCCTTTTTTCCGGGGCAACCTCGTGGATGAAATGAGCTGGGAAATGATTCAGGATTACTGTCCCGGCGTTAAAAAGGAAGCCGGACACGCCAAATTCGTTGAAGAAGGCAAAGAGTACATCCGCACCGAAGGCTTACGCCAGCACGACCCCGATGTTGCACCCAACGCACTCATTACTGAAGATTAAATTTCGCTATGAATACAAGACAGGCACAGAGCATTCTAAAAGTCGGACATAACGCCAGCGAGGAGGACATCAAACGTTCTTTCCGCAAGCTGGCCTTCAGCATGCACCCGGACTTGAACCCCAGCCCTGATGCCGCCCAAAAATTCCGAGAACTGAACGAAGCTTACGTCTTTCTCAAGAATGTCGCAGGCAACAGCTCAGCAGGTAAAACTTCAGCCGGCAAGCGTTCATACACCCGCCAGAAATCTAACTTCAAATCGCAATCAGACCGCAAGACAGCCAGTGAAGGCGCAAACGCATACCGGGCACAGCAGTCTAAAGCCAAAGCCGAAACTCGCAGCAGCGGAACCTCCAAGGCCCAGCAAAGCCGTTACTTTTTCCAAAAAGAAGAAGACGTACTCAAGGATATTTTAAACGATCCTTTTGCCCGGCAGGTATTTGAGGATATCTACAGCCAGATCAGCAAGGATAAGCCTTTCCAGAAGCCCAGTGCCCCCATTAAAGAACGTAAGCTGAATGTCAACTGGGGAGATAAAACCGCCTCGGTTGATGTTTCATCCGGTATTGGTTCAGGAGTCAAGTCGTGGTTTAAGGGCCAGCTGGATGACGAGCAGACTGTTTACTTCCCTGCTTCAGCTCTGCATCCGGGCCGCAGTGTGCGCATCACCCTGCAACAGGGTATCCGTAAAAAAAGCAAAACCCTTGAGATTACCCTGCCCCGCGACTTCGTCATCGGGCGGCCTATCCGCTTAAAAGGCCAAGGCAGAAAGCTCGGCCCCTTCAAGGGTGATCTTTACTTGCGAATTCTGGCAAAGTAATTTTTCACGCTCTACTTAGTTCCTTTTTTTTAAAAAAAATTACCCGAATTACATTTTCACTTGTTTTCCTTCGCTTTTTTGACTAGCTCCTATAGTTAGAACAGAACCGTAATGCACTGCCTGTATAGGCAGCCATTCTTCCGGATTCAACTCTGCATTCGGAAAATATACCCTCATTAAAGTTACAGACTTCTGCGGTTCAATAAGTATTTAACAAACACAAGGGGGCCCCTCTCATGCTGGCTATTCTTGACTACAAGGCCGGAAACCAGACCAGTGTGCAGCGCGCACTGAACAAACTCGGCATTCCAAACCAGATCACCGCCGACAAGGAAGTCCTGTCCAAGGCCACAGGCATCATATTCCCCGGTGTCGGAGCGGCCGGTCAGGCCATGGATGAACTCACATCCGGCGGACTGGACGAACTGCTCAAAGAACTCGTGCAGCAGAAAAAACCGCTGCTCGGTATCTGTGTCGGCTGCCAGATCCTTCTGGACTACAGCGAAGAAAACGACACCAAGGCACTTTCCGTAATTCCCGGTGAATGCCGCCTCTTCAACCCTTCATGGGAAGATTATGAAGGCGTGCCCATCCGCGTGCCCCACATGGGCTGGAATACAATTGAACTCAAGCAGGATTGCGTTCTCTTCAAAGATATCGATCCCGAAGCACATTTCTACTTCGTACACAGCTACTACCCGGCTCCCGAAGAAAAACACATCATCGGTGAAACCACTTACGGACGTCCCTTCTGCTCCCTGCACGGGCGTGAGGGGCTCTGGGCTGTACAGTTCCACCCCGAAAAAAGTGGTAATCCCGGCCTGAAGCTGCTTTCCAATTTCTACGAATACTGCAAGGAGGCTTCCGATGCTTAGTAAAAGAATCATCCCTTGCCTCGATGTAAGGAACGGAATCCTCACCAAGGGTATCAAGTTCAAAGGCAACGTTGATATCGGTGATCCAGTTGAGACCGCCCGCCTCTACTATGAACAGGGTGCGGACGAAATTGTCTTTTACGACATCACCGCATCTTCCGAAGGACGCGGAATTTTTCTCGACGTGGTCGAACGCGTTGCTTCTGAAATTTTCATCCCCTTCTCCGTTGGCGGAGGCATCAATTCCGTACAGGATATGCGCGACGTACTTCTCGCCGGAGCAGAAAAGGTTTCCGTTAACTCCGGCGCGGTCAAGAATCCCGACATCATCAGCGAAGGTGCTGCTGCATTCGGTTCCCAGTGCATCGTGCTCGGCATGGACGTTAAACGAGTTGAAAAATCCGAGAAGATTCCTTCCGGTTTTGAAATCGTCATCAACGGTGGCCGCAAATTCATGGGCATCGATGCTCTCGAATGGGCTAAAACAGGTGAAGCACTCGGCGCAGGCGAAATCTGCCTCAACTCTATTGATGCGGACGGCGTTAAGACCGGGTACGACCTTGAGTTGACCCGTCTGGTAGCCGAAAGTGTACGCATTCCAGTAATTGCATCCGGTGGAGCGGGAAATCCGCAGCACATGGTCGAGGCCGTAACTGAAGGCCGCGCCACTGCCGCGCTCATCGCTTCCATCGTCCATTACGGCGATTACACCATCCCGCAGCTCAAAGAACACATGACTTCCAAAGGTGTACGGGTTCGTAGCAGCTGGTAAAGACATGCCTCCGGCGGCTCTACCGAGTGCCAAAGAAACTTTTGCAAAAGTTTCTCTGGACTCTTCAAAACCTTTTAGTGTTTGAGAAGTTGCCAGCCTGAAAAATAGTATTATTAAAAATTCAAAAAAGGCGAAGTTGATATTTCAACTTCGCCTTTTTCTATTTATTCAAAGACTCTTCTACTAATTCCAGATACGGCTCAATCCCGCATGGCACATCATCAGGCCACTCAAAGGCTTTCCCGCTCTCCTTCTCTGTAGCAACACGAATCATTGCAGCTAAATTCAAATAATCAGACGGATCATCAATAATCTGCTCTTCGGGCAGGAAGTAGCTGCTCCCATTATCGCGTGAACTGAGAACTGAGACTCCGCAGGCTAAGGCTTCAAGTACAGAATTTGAGCAGGCATCGTAAAACGAGGGAAGTACAAAGATGTCTGACCTACCGTAGAGCGCAGGCATGTCTTTCACTTTACCAAGAAAACGCACTCGCTTGGCTACGCCTAATTCTTCGGCAAGCTTGATGTACTTGGACGGATTACGGCCTCCTGCAATTTGCAAATGGTAATTAGCGGGCAGTTCGGCAAGAGCTTTGATTAGGAACGAAACGCCCTTGAGCGCGAAGTTTGTGGTGGCAGTAGAAATGAGGAAATCTTTCTCAGACAGAGAAAATTCTGCGCGGGACTTTGCTCTTTCCTCTTCGGACAAAGGGCTAAACAAGGACAAGTCCGGCTTGTTGTAGACCACATCGATTTTGCGTCCGGCAAGGGAAGGATGGGAATCAATCATCCAGTCACGCACCCGGTGCGAAACGCAGACCATGCGGCAATCAGATCCGGCCTGTTTGCGCTCAATGTATTTGATGATCATATTGACCAGCGCAGTGCGACGGCGAAACATCTTAAAGGAACGGGCAAAACCAGCAGACCACGCCCGCTGCGAAAGGGACCAGAAGGATTCAAGCGGCCCGCCGCCAATACGCAGGATGTCCTGATTCAAAGATTTACCTAGGCTGATGGTCAAGTCGTAGTTGCCGTTCTTGCGCGCCTTTTCAGCAGCCAGCACAAACCAAAGCAATTTCCCGGCCCGACAGAATCCATAACGACCTACTTTAATGATATTCATACCCTGCGGGGGCGTATCTTCGGCACGGGCGCAGATAAAATCAACGGAATATCCGGCATCGACAAGGGCAGTGCTCAAATTATATCCAAACCGCTCCACCCCGCCGTAGCGGCCGAAACGGGGCAGGATTAAGGCAATTCTTTTCATATTCATCTATGTGAAGTCTCTTGCGGGCTTTTATTTATATTGATACTCGCAAAACATAGTGCGGAAGCGTTAAAGCCGCCTGAAATTTAAATTACGAGCTTAGAATTATTGCAACGGACGGGGATGTTATTCGGAAACAATCGTCTTGCCAAGGAAAACGCTCACACAGGAGAAATAAGTGCCGTTTCTTACTCAACCGCTGGATATGCAGATCTTCATTCTGGTCAACCAGATATTCCGCAAGCACTGGATGGACATTGCCATGCCCCTGCTTTCCTCCGCAGCTCTGCTCTGGGCCATCATCACGGTGGTCACCATTTTCGGGGTCTGGAAAAAGGGAGCCAAATTTCTGGTTATCATCCTGCTCATTTCCGCCACCATGGGACTGGCCGACTTTTCCACTAATCTGATCAAAAAATCCATCGGCAGGGTCCGTCCGCTCAACTCCATTGCCCTGACCTATCTCAAGGAAGACGGAGTCTGGCAGCGCAGGCCGCTGGATTACCAGCAGACCAAAGAGCGCGGCAACTCCTACCCTTCCGCCCATGCCGCAAACTCCATGGCCTTTGCGGTGATGCTCATGTTCTTTTTCCGCCAGCTGCGCCCATGGATGCTCTTCCTACCCATCGGGGTCGGCTATTCGCGCCTCTATCTGGGTAAACACTTCCCCACCGATGTAATGGCAGGCTGGGCCTTTGGGGCATGTGTGGCTATTTCAGTCTGGCTGCTTTGGAGCCACTGGCTGAAGTATAAATTACCTGAAAAGTTTAGGCCGTAAAAACTGAATCCCCCTTGGAAAATTCCGAGGGGGATTTTAAATTTTTCAGCTTCAGTATAAGCTTTGAAGGCAACCTACTGGTTATACCATACGCTCAACCGCCATGTATTTGCATCCGTTTGATAGAACATGTGCCTATTCATTTTAGCAATAGGCACAGGAGATTTAATCTCCAACCTGATAAACGAGGAACTACACATTACGGTTCTAACATCACACGTTCCAGCAGCTTGACCTTGATTGCCAAACATTGTGCCTAGAAAAAAACCGATCCCCAAAACCAATGCGAACACTGCCGCCCGCAGCACTTTCCCTTTCATTGCCCTGCTCCTTGATTGACTGTTTCTCCTATTTACAATGGTACAGAAAAAACAACCTTTGCTCCATATATTAAAAAATCGACTTGATCCTTATGAATCAAGTCGATTTTTTTTAGGGGATGGGGTGATGAAAAATTACCGGGCTGGCTAAAAAAGTTGTTACCCACAAGACAATTTACAATAAAATTTTCAGCCAGCTCCGGTGAGAAATATTTGTCCGGGATTCCCGGGGATGATGGAAATCCCGGACACATTGGAAGGAAGGAGTTTTCAGCTAGATTCCCGGAACCGGAAACCTTGAACAGAAAGATTCAATTTCCGACCGGGTGGTAACGGCCAGATTTTTGTCTTCAGGATTTTGGAGGATGGTGGTCATCCAACCCGCCAACTTGACCATATCGGATTCCTTCATGCCGCGGGAGGTGGCTGCGGGAGTACCGATCCTGATGCCGCTGGGCTTCAGGGGCGGATTGGGGTCATCAGGGATTATCTGCTTGTTGGTGGTGATGGAAACCTCATCGAGCAGCTCCTCGGCAACTTTGCCGTTGATGCCGTAGCTCTTCTCGGTATCGAGGACCATCATGTGATTGTCTGTTCCACCGGTGACCAGGGAAGCACCGGATTTCAGCAGTTCATCCGCGAGTGTTTTGGCATTAAGCAGCACCTGTTTGCCGTATTCTTTGAATTCCGGCTCAAGTGCTTTCTTGAGAGTAACCGCGATACCGGCAATGGTGTTCATGTGCGGTCCGCCCTGCAAACCGGGGAAGACGGCCTTATCGATCTTGGGCGCGAATTCCTTTTTGCAAAGAATCATTCCGCCACGGGGACCGCGCAGGGACTTATGGGAGGTGGAAGTGACTACATCAAAGCCGAAATCAAAGGGATTGCGAAGGACATCGGAGGCAATGAGTCCGCCGTAGTGTGAGGCATCGGTCATGGTGATGGCCCCTACTTCATCTGCAATTTTCTTGAAGGCGGCGTAATCCAGATCGCGGGGATAGGAGGTGTATCCGCAAAGGATCATTTTCGGTTTGTGCTCAAGGGCGGTTTTGCGCAGCTCATCAAAATCAATCGCCCCGTCAACCGGATCGGTTTTGTAGCGGATGAAATTGAAAAGCTTGCCCATGAAGGAAACCGGGGCACCGTGAGTGAGATGCCCGCCATGGGAGAGGTCCATAGCCAGAATAGTATCGCCAGGTTCAAGGAGTCCGAGGTATACAGCCTGATTCATGGGAGAACCGGAGAGCGGCTGCACATTAGCGTGCTCACAGCGAAAGACCTGTTTCGCCCTATCGCGGGCAATATCTTCGATGGTGTCGGTAAATTCCTGACCGCCGTAGTAGCGTCTGCCGGGATATCCTTCGGAGTATTTGTTAGTGAAAACACTGCCAAGGGTACAGAGCACTTCGGGGTAGGTGTAATTTTCAGAAGGGATCAGTTCAATACCGACTTTCTGGCGGGATTCCTCGCCTGAAAGAGCATTAAAAATGTCGGGATCATTTGATTGGAGAAGATTTCGATATTCCTGCATGGGCACTCCTTGTAGATCGCCTCATGAAGAGGCAAGGAAGCACGTCTTGAAAAAGACGAGGCCCAGGCGAGCGGCAGGTAAAATAAATTCCGTGTTTCCCTGTGGTTAATTCCACATTACATCGCCAGTTACACGGAATGTGTGTTCAAAAACTGACCTATAACTAGCAACAGATTCAGCCTCTGTAAACAACTTTTTCAAATTGTACTTAAATTTCAGGTTCACCAAGCTTGTAGCGGATGCGCAGAACACCGTCATCAAAGCTGTGTGAAACCATCTTGAACCCACCGATTTCATTACTATTATCTACATGCTCACCAATACAGGGGCAGGCGTCAAAATCGCCAATATTCACCACCCGCACCTCGGTCACTCCTTCAGGAAGCCGGGTCAGATTGAAGCGTTCGTCGGCCTCTTTAAGACTGATCATCTGTTCAGTCACAACCAATTCTGAAGAAATGGCTTCGTTAACACCCTGCTCGATCTCACCAGCTTCGGCGTCAGTCAAACCGCGTTCAAAATTATAATCACACTTGGATTTCTTCTTGTTGATATGCGCGCTGAAACAACGGTCACAATCAAACTTACGCACCATCACCTGATTCAAAATATGCTCCGCAGAATGCATGCGGGGCTGGTAGTGTTTTGCCATGTTTGGAGGTTCCTTTATTTGCTCGTTAAATTACTCTTGCGCCACCGTATTCCAATTGGACGCACATCTCAAGCTCCGACAAGCAGAGAATTACTCCAGACGCGACATTTGCCGCCAGCACCGGGCAACAGGATAAAGACTTCTTCACACTTGCCCAAAACAAAAAGCCGGAACCACGACCTTAATTCAGATCACGATTCCGGCTTGAATATTTATAATTTAAGTTAAAACTTAAAAGAATCTACGCTTCACGAATCCAACCACGCCCAGCCCGCCGAGCATCAGAAATGCAGCACCCGGAATGGGTGTGGGAGCGACGTTAGAGATATTTGTAACGGTAACAGTGTTTAAATCAATCTTGGAATATCCCCAAGTATTACTATAAGATACTTCATACAGACTGTTAATGGTTGAACCGACATTAAGATTCTGCAAATCCGAAGACCAGTTCTGCCATGCTATTGCAGATTGCTCATTGCCACTCTGCGAATAGAAACCGCTGTAATATGGATTTAAATAATTACTATCACCAGTGGTCATACCACCGAGCACACCGGAATAAAGGGAAGTATAATAAGACCCCTTAACTTCCTTGTTCTTGCCGTTGGGCTTTGTATAAAATCCGGTCCGGTCAGTATCAATCTCAACTACATATCTGACCGTATCTCCAACGTTAATTCCAGCGGCGCTGACCAACCCGCCGCTATCGCTGATAGAACCTACACTACCCTCGAGGGTAAGATAATAGGAAGAAGCAAAGGCCTGTGCCGGAAGGACTAAAATTACCAGCAAAGCCAGAATGCTTAAAATATTCTTCATTAGGACCACCTCCACCGATTTTCCTAGACTGAAAATAACTTCTATAAGAAATCCAGTCAAGAAATCCCGGGAAAACCGCACCAGGTCTACGATAAGCCAACCTGCTAATATTTCGAAACTTTAAATATGCGCAAAAAGACATATATTATATATTATGTATTACTTTCAAAAAAACAAGTCCTCACTGCCATAATACCGACAACCACTAGCTGCATTTATTCGTGCACAAGCTCAATGCCATAAACGGATGACGCAAAAAAATCCCGGCTGAAAAAATCCAGCCGGGACCCTGATGCAAACTTCAAAAATGAAGGCTAACTTAAATCTGAAATTCCCCAGATTTATAGATAATAACTTCACTGCCATCCTTCAATTTTGCATAAACGGTTTTATCCTGAGTATTTACCAGATCCCAGTGCAGAGCGGAGGTGTTGTAGCCCAACTCTTCTTTCATCTGGCTGTTAAGCTCAGCCTGATCTCCGGCATAGGTATCCGGATAAGACGCCCCTACGGCAACGTGGCAGTTACCGAACTCGCCACCGTAGTTCTCATCATAAAGAGTATTAGCCATAAATTTGTCAATGCGGGAAAAACGGCGGTCAGTCAGGGAAAACTCGCCAAGCCGAGATGCACCTTCATCCATGGTCAGCTGTTTTTTAACGAACTCCTCGCCTTCCTTGGCACTAATTTCTTTGACAATGCCATCTTCAAAAACAAGACGCACACCTTCTACGTAATTACCGGAACGATAAGAAGGCTGGTCAGCGTAATAAACGCCGGAAGTTCCCCGCCAGTCAGGAGAAATAAACAATTCAAAGCTGGGAATATTGTGCCCGGAAACGCCGATCCACTGGCGCAGCTCACCGTGTTCCACGGTTAAATCCATATCATCGGTCACAACACGGTAAGATTCTATACCCAGACCGTTGAGCCAGTTCTTAACTTCGGAAGCTTTGTCGAAAACACCTTCCCAACAAGCTGCTGGATCATCTTCATCAAGGTAACAGGCTTTCACAATCTGATCGGTGAATTCCTTGATGGTAAGGCCAGCAGATTCAGCAAGAGCCCTTGTGGGATAGGAACAAAGTGTCCAGCCCAATTCGCCCTTCTGCTCCTTTCTTTCCATTATATCGCGCAGGAATTTACGGGCCACCGCGCATTTTCCCATACGGGAAGGCTCAACCCCGGCCAGATGGGTCAAGGAAGAAGGAGCAAGCAGGACGATCAATCCATTAAGTCCTTCGGTAAATTCCTTTTCACCCGGAGCAATGTAGCTAAGCTGGTCATCATTGCCGCTACCGTAGAAACTCTTCTCCATTTCCGGGGTCAAGGTCATTCTGGGCACAGGATTAAGACCTTCATCAATAAGCCGTTTGAATACAGCTTCGGCGAGAGGCAAAGCTTCCGCTTCATAGCGAACCATGATCACGTCGCCCTTTTCATAAGGCTTTGTACGGGCGGTGCTCAGGCCCCACCACAGAGCATCAACATATTTATCCAGCTGTTCATCAGTCAGCATAAAAACTCCTAAAATTATAACATCTATTATTGTCAGATAAAGCCACCTATTAATTCAATGTTCAGTCAATGTCATCCTCTATAAAATAAAACTTCACCCTGCTGGATTGAAAATCATAATCCGCACTTGAAAATCATAATCTAGATAATTAAGATGTTTCTTGTACTTTTTCGTACGGTCTTCTTGACATGCGGATAGCTTGTGGCTATCCACATTTCAATAGCCCTGAGTCGGGGTCAAAGCTGGAGTAAATCCAGCCCAATCCTAATTGTTGAAAGACTGCGTAGCCTGTGGGCTTTTGTGCGCAGGCTACCAGAGGCTAAAAAATCAATCTTTTTGGAGGGTAACTCTATGAGCTACATTATTACCATTGATAATGACAAATGTAACGGTGACGGCGAATGTGTTGATGTCTGTCCTACCGAAGTTTACGAACTTCAGGACGGCAAAGCAGTAGCTGTTAACGAAGACGAATGCCTCGGTTGTGAGTCCTGTATCGAAGTTTGCGAACAGGATGCTATCACCATCGAAGAGCAGTAGAAAATTCTTCATTAGCGAAGTTTACAAGGCGGGAATCAGGGTCTAGCCCAGATTCCCGCCTGCTCTTTAATTAAGGGTCAGCGAACATTAATTTTGTTCAGTGGACCAGCCTGCCGGAGCCGGATTTCTTTTTTCTCCTCCCCCCTCTCCTTTTCCATTTTTTTAAGCGCCATCCCCGGCATGCTCACTGTGCCGATTTCTGAAACCGCCGCGCGGGTGATGTTTCAAAAAATCAGTAATTATTTTCAAGCAAACGATTGACTGCTGAACAATAAGACTTAGCTTATACGAGTTTACGCGGACATGTCCGCCAAGGCTCTGACACATATTTTTTTACGGAGGTTTTGCTTTGGAGTTCAAAGAAATTTTTAAAAAATATGAAGATCTTGTCGCTGAAGTTGACAAGACTTTCAAGAAGATATCCGATCAGACTGAAGACGGCATCAAATGCGCCAAGGGATGCAGCGACTGTTGTCATGCCCTCTTTGATCTGACCCTTGTGGAAGCTATTTACCTCAACCGCAAGTTCAACGAAATATATAAAGGTATGGAACGTTCCGAGATCATGCATGAAGCAGATGCTTCGGATAGACATATCCACAAGATCAAAAGAAGAGCATTCAAGGCCAGCCAGTCCGGAGCATCCACTGCTGAAATCCTCAAGGAAGTGTCCCTCGCAAGAGTAAAGTGTCCGCTCCTTAAGGAAAGCAACCTCTGTGCCCTCTATGATTTCAGGCCGCTGACCTGCCGCATTTACGGTGTTCCCATGAACATCGGTGGACAGGCTCATTCATGCCAGAAATCAGGATTCACTCCCGGTAAGGCCTACCCGACCATCAATATGGACACATTGCAGTCCAAACTGATGCAGCTCAGTGAAGAACTTGCCGCTTCTGTCAACTCTTCCCTCAAGGAACTGCCTGGAGTACTTGTTCCTGTTTCCATGGCTCTGGTTACCGAATACACTGCGGAATACCTCGGCGCCAACACCGGAAAAAAAGAAGAAGCCCCGGCTGAAAAAGCAGCTCCTTCCGAAGAATGCGGAACTTGTGACAAGGACAAATCCGCATGTGCCACATGCAACTACTCTGTTGAACTCGGCGCAATGCCCGAGCAATAGCAAAATAGGAGACGTAAAGTGGGCACCCTTACTCCGGAAGAATTGGAAGAACAAAAAAAATACATGTACGAAAAACTTTCGCCGCGCAGGCGCAGGTTTGTCGACAAAATCGGTTATGACGAGTGGGAACCATTCGCAAAGCCTTTCGATCCCATTGACCTTCGGCAGGACATTACCGGACGGACCTCACAGCAGTTATGCGAAGAGTTCATCAAGGATGTCCATGTAAGCCGCAACTCGGAATACGCTCAGGCTGCCGCCGAGTTCGGAGTAATGTTGGTTATGAACTTTGAAAAAGTTCGCCCCATTTTCGACTTTTGCGTCTGGTACGATGAGTTGCTGAAAAAAGAAGGCAAGAATCCTTAGCCTTAATTTCGCAGTTAACCGCCAACAAAGACAAACTTTTTTGTAAATATAAGAGGTTTTTTCCATGCAGAAATTTGACAATATCGACGACTACATCGAAGATCTTAAAAAGAAAAAAGAAGCCAGCCCCACCTGTAGTAACACCCGCTACAACCTCGGTGTTGCACACCTCTCCAAAAGAGAGTTCATGGAAGCTGAGCGTGAATTCCTCGTGGCTATCGACGAATCTCCCAAAATGGCAGAAGCATACGTACAGCTCGGCGGTATCGCCATGCAGCGCGGTGACTTTGAAGGCTGTCTGCGCTACAACATCACTGCCACCCAGCAGCGTCCTTTCTTCGCAGTGCCCTGGGGCAACATAGGGTACGTCTACATGGAGCAGGGTGAAACCGACAAGGCAATCAAAGCCCTGAAACGCGCCATCAAGTACGATCCCAACTTCGTACAGGCTCTCTCCACCCTCGGAGCTGCATACTTCAACGAAGGCGAAGTCGACGACTGCATTGAAGTATGCGAAAAAGCCCTTAAGCTGGCTGACAACTTCGGCCCGGCTTGGAACAACCTTGCCCTCTGCTACACTGAAAAAGAAGATTACAAGAAAGCAATCGAATGTGTAGACAAAGCCGTTGAAACCGGATTTGACGTAGCTGATGATTTTCTCAAGGAACTCGAAAAGCATCGTTAGAAATCTTCTTTGCAAACAGAATTTATCAAGCTCCCCGGTCAGTATGGCCGGGGAGCTTTTGTTTTTTACATGTCCAAAATCAAGCCAACACTTACTCTCGTAAACAAAAATAAATTGTGCTAACATTGCAGAAAAGAAATTAAATGAGAAAAATAAGGCACACGACACACGTCTGCCACCTGCGACACATTCCCTAACTGCACAACCGGATTCATATGCATAACGCAGCTGACTTACTTACCTTCAGTGGCATTGTTTGCTTTCTGATCGCCATTCTGCACATAGTAATAATAATTGTCGGCCCTAAAGCTTACCGATACTTCGGTGCTGGAGAGGATCTGACTTCCCTTGCGGAAAAACACTCACCAATTCCCCCGCTTGTAACAGCTTTTATAGCCACAGTGATTGCTGTGTTCGGACTTTACGCTTTTTCCGGAGCTGGAAAATTTGCCCAGCTCCCTCTTCTGGGGCCTATCCTGATCATCATAGGAACCATTTTTAGTATTCGTGGATTTTTCCTGCCCGTGCAACTTTTCCAACTCCTCAAGGCCCCCCACAAAATTGAAATAAAAGAAATATTCTTCTCCATGATAGTGCTGCTGACTGGAGTCTGCATGCTCTACGGGACAGTTCTGAATTGGGATTTTATATTCCGCCCTTAAATTAATTCTATAATTTTCCACCCGCTAACCCAAAAAAGCATCGCCTTTATAAGCCGCTAAACCAGAGCACAAGCTATAAACTAAATCACGACCATACCTGCCGAGAATTATGGACAAAGGGATAATCAACCTGTTAATTGTACAAACAGATTCCTGCTGTAAGGTAGGTTACAATCAGCTGAAAAAGAACTGATAACTATTGTTTTTTTATATTTCTTTGATATTCTTCAGCGGTACACATTAATTCGGAGGATTAAATGGCACTCAGCAAATTAGCAGGACAACCGGCACCAGCCGAAATCCTTGAAAACATCCCCAGACTAGTATCTGCATATTACACCATAAAACCAGATCCTTCCGTTGACTCTCATCTTGTAGCCTTCGGAACTTCCGGACACAGAGGCTCGGCCCTTGACGGCTCATTCAACGAAGCCCACATTTTCGCGATAGCACAGGCCATCAGCGAATACAGAAAATCCAAAGGATTTACAGGTCCGCTCTTCATGGGCAAAGACCCCCACGCCCTTTCTGAGCCAGCCCAGATTTCTGCGCTGGAAGTGTTCGCTGCCAACGGCGTTACCGTGCTGCTCAATGACAAAGGATACACCCCCACCCCGGCTATCTCCCACGCCATCCTCGCCTACAACAAAGGCAGGAAAGACGGTTTTGCAGACGGAGTGGTAATTACCCCGTCACACAACCCCCCGCGCGATGGCGGTTTCAAATACAATCCGCCCAGTGCCGGACCTGCCGGAACAAGAATCACCAGCACCATCCAGAACCGGGCCAATGAAATTCTGAAAGACGGACTCAAAGACGTTAAGCGTATCCCGTTCAACCGTGCGCTGGCTGCTGACACCACTCAAGAATTTGATTTCACCACCCCGTATGTGAACGACCTTGAAAACATCGTTGACATGCAGGCTATTGCCTCAGCGGGCCTGAGCATCGGAGTTGATCCCCTCGGTGGTGCGGCTATAGATTTCTGGGAACCCATTGCCGAAAAATACGGCCTGAACATGAGCGTGGTGAATAAGAAAATCGACCCGGCCTACGCATTCATGCATGTGGATAAGGACGGCAAAATCCGCATGGATTGCTCATCGCCCTACGCCATGGCCGGACTCATTGAGTTGAAAGACAAATACGATATTTCTTTCTCCAACGACCCGGATACTGACAGGCACGGCATTGTTACCAAAAGCCGGGGACTAATGAACCCCAACCACTATCTGGCCGTTGCCATTGAATATCTTTACAAGCACAGGCCGCAGTGGAGTGATAAACTCACCGTCGGCAAAACCCTTGTTTCCAGCTCCATGATCAACAGGGTGGCTAAATCCATCAACCGTCCGCTCATGGAAGTTCCAGTCGGTTTCAAATGGTTTGTGGAACCGCTTCTGGACGGAACCTGCGGTTTCGGCGGTGAAGAAAGTGCAGGCGCATCCTTCCTCAGAAAAGACGGTACAGTATGGACTACCGACAAAGACGGAATTATCATGAACCTGCTGGCAGCAGAAATCACCGCCATCACCGAGAAAGACCCGGGTGAGCACTATACTGCATTGGAAAAACAGTTCGGGCACCCAGTATACAAACGCATCGATACTCCAGCCACTGAAGAACAGAAAAAAGCCTTCAGTATCCTGACCCCGGATATGGTCAAGGCCAAGACACTTGCCGGTGAAACAATTGAAGAACGCCTCACAGCCGCTCCCGGTAACGGTGAAGCTATCGGCGGACTCAAGATCGTCACTGAAAACGGCTGGTTCGCTGCCCGTCCTTCAGGAACAGAGTCGATTTACAAAATCTATGCTGAATCTTTTAAAGGATTGGCCCATCTCGTCGCTATTCAGGAAGAAGCAGGCAAAATAGTCAATGCCGCCTTTGAGGTTGCATTAAAGTAAGCAAATCTCTCATAAAAAAAGAAAAGAGCGGTAGGCATAATGCGTACCGCTCTTTTTTATGATCAAAAATTTAAAAAAGCTAATCAGTCAGTTTTTTACACACCAAGGACGCCTCATCTTCAAATCTGGCGAGAAACTCTTCAACAGCTTGGGAATCTTCCTTTATCAAAGCCTTTTCAAGCAAGACAGCGGCATCACGTGCCCGAGGGGCGCAAATAGCCGCACAGCTGCTTTTCAGGGTATGCACTATTCTTCTGGCAACAGAATCCTTATTACTTTCACGGGCCTGCTTGAACTTTACGATATCATCAGCCACATCATTCATGAACAAACCGCACAACTCATTATATAATGAACTGTCCCCCTGATACATAGCTTGCGCTTTCTCAGGGTCTATTACTTTTCCTGCCGGAGGTGCAGCCTCGGGGGCAGAAACGGACATTCTGGAACAACCGTTCATTGTCCTGAAAACGACTTCCCGCAAAGCAACATACTGCACAGGCTTGGCAATATAATCATTCATTCCAGACCTGGCACACTTATCTTTGACCCCGGCCATAGCATGAGCTGACATTGCAACAATCGGAACATTGCGTGCAGCATCGCCTGCTTTGCCATTTCGGATGCTGATCGAAGCATTAAACCCGTCCATTTCAGGCATTTCCAGATCCATAAGCACAAGGTCGACATCAATTCCTGAAAGCATGCTTACCGCTTCCAAACCATTGGAGGCAACCTCCACGGAATGTCCCATCCTCTCAAGCAGACTCGAAGCCACAAGCACGTTAATAGGATTATCCTCGACCAATAGAATTGAATATACAGCAGAGGCTGTTGAAGCCTCAGCAAGATTATCGACACAATTCTCAATTGCAAGCCTGCTGGAATCCCCACACTTCAAAGTCACATGAAAGGTAAAAACACTGCCGTAGCCTTCAGAACTTTTTACCCCTATCTGGCCACCCATCATCTCCACAAGCTCGCGGGAAATTGCAAGGCCCAGCCCGGTTCCGCCAAACTTTCGGGTAGTGGAATCATCAGCCTGCCGGAAACTTTTGAAAACTATTTCCTGTTTCTCTTCAGGAATTCCGACCCCGGTATCACGCACAGAAACCTGAATAACAACCTCGCCGGAAACCTTGCGGTCCTCAAGCTTACTGACCTGAACAAAAACACCACCATGCTCGGTAAATTTAATGGAGTTACCAATCAGGTTATACAAAATTTGCTTCAACCGCCCCTGATCACCACAGACAGCAACAGGAACATCATCAGCGACATCAATACTCAGAGCCAACCCTTTATCCTTGGCCTGCTGTTCCATACTTCGGACCACACTACGCATAGCCTCACCCAGACTGAAATCAATTTCTTCCAGTGTGAGCATTCTGGCCTCAACCTTGGAAAGATCGAGAATATCATTAATCAAGGTCAACAACTGGTCAGCTGAGATTTTCACCAGCTCAAGATCTTCGGTCTGCTTTGTAGAAAGCTCAGAACGCAAGGTAAGGTCAGTCATGCCGATTATGGCATTAAGAGGAGTGCGGATTTCATGACTCATGGAAGCTAAAAAACGAGATTTAAAACGGTTGGCCTTTTCTGCGGTATCACGTGCTTCGATAATTTCCCGCTCCATCTCCTTGCGCTCTGTAATCTCTATAAAAGAAGCCACTGCTCCGCCGGATTCTCCCTGCATAGGCGTAACTTCCAGCAAGTACCAGCTGGGCAGGCCATCTTGGTCAAATGAATATTCGTAAGAAAATTTTCTGCTCTTTCCTTCCACCACTGAACGCACGCCGTCCACCAGTTCATTTAGGGAGCCACGTAAACAACCAGATGAAAATATAGCACTTTTGAAATCAAGCCCACCCAAAACTTCCTCGCTTGTACCGGGTATGAAAATTTCCCGCCACGATTCATTTGCGGCGATGATCTTCATATCCGTATCCAGCACAGCAATTTTTGCAGACATGGAAGCCAACACGGAACTCAACTGCTCTTCACGGGCAAGCAATTTCCGGTTGGCAACGTCAAGCTGACGAGATTGCAGGAGTGTATTTTCATAGGTTGCAAGCAGCAAATGGAAAACCTGACTGAAATCAGCCTTGAGGACATGCTTGACCCCCTGAAATTCAAAATCCACTTCCTGCACAGTAGAGCTTTCAGCATCAAAATATTTATGTTTAAGGACAGACTCGATACGGGCGAGAAGAAAACCTTCATCATAAGGTTTGGTTACGAAGTTAGTCGCCCCGCTTTTGAGCCCCCGGATAATATCTCCGGGTTCGGAAAGACTGGTCAGCAAGATAACCGGAACATCATTGTACCGGGAGTTCATCCTGATCTTTTCACACAGTTCATAGCCGTCCATTCCGGGCATGACCACATCACTGATGACCAGATCAACTTCTTTTTCCTCCAAAAACTGGAGAGCATTTTCGCCGTTGGACGCAAGGGAAACTTTAAATCCCTTTTCAAATAGGATATATTCCAGTTTAACTGCCTGAGTAAGGCTGTCCTCCACGACCAGAATATGACTACTTTCCACTACTTATCCTCCAGCAATCCCAAAAAAATTCTGCAAAGCTCCCCACCTATACTATCGAGAGGCAGAACAGAAACAGCACCACCGATTTTTACAGCCTCTCCAGGCATACCAAAAACGATTGAGCTCTCTTCGTCCTGAGCGATAGTGTAGCCACCATTGCGCCTAATCTCAAGCAATCCATCAGCACCGTCCCGGCCCATCCCCGTCAACAAGACCCCCACGGCGGACCGTCCCAGATTACGAGAAGCGGAATTGAAAAGTACCGAAGCAGAAGGCTTAATACCATTAACATTGGGTGCGTCTGTGAGAACGATGCGCCTATTGGCTGAAATTTCCATATGGACGCCTTCCGGTGCAAAATAGATCACTCCGGGCTTCAAGTCCTCGTTATGCGAAGCAATTCTGATATCGTGGCCGGTATTGTTCTTCAGCCAGTTAACCATACCTTTGGTGAAGCCATCTGACATATGCTGAACAATCAGTATGGGAGTCGAAAAACCTTGCGGAAGCGCCATAAGAATCTGCTTAATTGCCTGCGGACCTCCGGTAGATGCACCAATGCAAATCACCTTCCCTTTACCGGATGAAGGCTCCGGGTGGGAACCGAATTGAGCAGAAACAACATTTTCAACGACTTCTTCCCTTCTGAAGCGTGTCTTACGGCGTACAACTCTAACCTCAGACATCAGGCGTGCAGATAGGATAATCTCCTGCATCTGCTCTTCGAAATTTTCACTTTTCAATGCAGGCTTATTATGAAAAGCAAGGGCACCGGTATCAATAAGACGAAACCCGATTTCAGCATCTGAGGCCCGGTAGATGGCACTGACAACTACAATGGGGACCGGAGTATCTTCCATAATCATCCGGGTAACCCTGAATCCATCGCAATCAGGAAGGTTAACATCCATGGTGACCACGTCCGGTTTCAAATCCCGGACCATACGCAAAGCAGAGTAGCCGTCCTCAGCACAGCCGACCACTTCAAAATCATCCTCGCGCTTAAACATCTCCGCAAACAATGTGCGCACAGATGCCGAGTCGTCCACTATCAGAACCTTAATCACTTCCTTCCAACTCCATTCCGCCCCAATTAATACATTCGCATGTGAATGTGTCCCCTACACTCTAATTATCCCGCATGCAAAAACGCTGATATTACTTTAAAAATAAAAAAAACCACTTACCTAATTTTGACGACAAAACTATCCCGCCAACCTATCGATAACCTCTAGTAGATTACCTTGATCAAAGCTAGACTTAATAATGTAGGCATCTGCTCCAGCTTCAACCCCACGCTCCCGGTCCTCAGCTGAACCAAGAGAGGTCACCAAAATAATTGGTAAACTGGCACAACTATCCATCTTACGAACCCTTGCAGTCAAGGTAAACCCATCCATCTGCGGCATTTCCACATCAGAAACAAGAATATCCGGCGGCGATGATTCAATTTTTTGCAAAGCGTCCAGACCATTGACAGCTGTGACCACATTGTAACCAGCTGCTTCCAAAACATTTTTAAGCAACATGCGCGAAGTTATGGAATCCTCGGTAACAAGCACTGTTTTCAATTCCTTGATGCCCTGCCTGTGCTGAACTGAACGAACCTTCCCTTCAGCATGCAGACTCAATGCAGTACGAGCCATGTCCGGGGTATGCAAAATGGGAGCGAGTTCACCCGAACCGAGCATGGAAAAACCAGAAACATTACGAACACGTTTCAACAGCGGCCCCATACCTTTAGCCATCACATCCTGTTCACCGGACAAACCGTCGACACTTATAGCCACAGCTTTACGCCCTTTGCCGACAATCAGAACAGGGAAAGCACCATCTTGCTTTTCCTTACTTTTCAGCTCAAGAATCTCAGCAAGGCTGACCAGAGGCAGTGGTCTGCCGAAAACAAAAACAGTCTCATTGCCCCCGACTGAAGCAATATCATCCTGCCGGACCAACATGACTTTGCGGACACTTGATTTAGGCACGACAAAACATTTCCCGGCAGATTCGACAACAATGCCTCTAAATGATGTCAAGGCAACCGGAATATTCAGGACAATCCGGAAACCTTTACCTTGCGGACTGGCTACCACAACACTTCCCCCGAGGGACTCCACCTTGTCACGGACAATAGCCATACCCAAGCCGCGCCCGGAGATATCGGTTATAATTTTGCTGCTGGACATGCCGGAAATAAAAACCAAATCCAGCGCAGAACGGCGGTCCATACTCTCCGCCTCCTCCGCTGAAATAACACCACTGCTGACCGCAACAGCTTTTAATCGCTCAAGATCAATCCCCCGACCATCATCACCATAAATAATTTTGACCACGTCACGATCGATCTGGGTAATGGAAAAAAATATCCGCCCAACAGTTTTCTTGCCCTGAGCAATTCTCTCATCCCTACTCTCAATGCCGTGGTCAATGGAGTTACGCACCATATGCATAAGCGGATCGTGAAGCATTTCGAGGATTCTGCGGTCAATGCGCACATTATCCCCACTACTTTCCATGCGGCACTCTTTGCCTTGCTCCATGCTCAAAGTACGTACCATCCGCGGAAACACGTCCAACAAGGAAGAAAACGGCAAGAGCATGGAATTTTTAAAGTCACCTAACAGGGAATCAATTTTGGAAGTAAACTCACGCTCTGCCTTACGGGCCAACACACCCAGCGCGCTGAATCTTCTAAAAAAATCATCCAATTTTTTGCCCATTAACAAATTCTGTTTAAGCTCTTCACCGGAAAAAGAAGCCCCCCCCTCATTTGCGCCATGATAAAAATTAGTAAATTCAGCCAGCAGCTTATCAAGCTCTGAGATTTCCTGAATTCGGCTGCGCTGCGCATTTCGTGAAGAAATAAGTTCTTCTGTCTGCAAAAGAAGTCCGGTCAGAAAAGAGGAGCTAACCCGGACACTGTCACCCATGGAAGACGGATTCAAGCTACCATCATGCTTACTCTGTCCGGCTTCATCACCCTGCTCAAAGTCACCGGAATCACTTTTATTGACAGCACCGCCCGCCTGAGTAGCGGACTCTGCATTATCCTCAGTTCCCGGCAGTTTACTATCAAGTACCGGATGATCGCCCCCGCTCTCAATCAACTGCGGGGAATCCACAAATTCCTGCATCCGGGAAATAGCCAAAACAATCGAAGGAGAAACCTTAGCCTCCACGGAATCATCTTCCTCGCGGAGCATATCTTCCAGCAGATCCAGCCACCCCAGCATCATGGAACAGGTCTTTCCGGAAGGAATCAACTGCAACTGTTTCAGCACGGCAAAAAAAGATTCAAATGCCTGACAAAATTCTTCAACAACTCCAAGGCCAACAGCCCTTGCAGCCCCTTTAAGACTATGAAGTTCACGGTATGAAGATTCAACAACTACGGCAAGATCTTCGCTACCACACCCTTTTTCCAGCCGTAAAAAATCCGACGAAAGCACCCGCATACGGTCGGAACTTTCCCCCCTGAACGCAGCCTGCAGTCTTTGCTTGAGATCACCGTCAATCATGGGCATATCAACTTCTCCGTGTTCTCCGTTAAGACAGACCGTGCTGGTTGCTGCCTACAAATTCATTGACCATGAGAGATTCATCCCGCAGCAATTCAGCCCCGTTGAGCACTGTCCTACGGTCAGCGGTTATTCCGCGACAAAAACTGGAAAGACGGCTTTCTCCATCAGGCAGGGACTTAATCTCATCATCAGGTACAGGAATAACCCCGACAATCTCATCGACAGCAATTCCGAATTCTGATTCATCGTCCTCCAGAAGAACCACACCGGGAGTATCTGATTCAAGTTTTTCTCCGGTTCCAAGAAAAGCACACAGATCAATCACTGCCCAAAGGTGCCCGCGCACACTCATTAACCCAAGATGAAAATCGGGAGTACAAGGAACGGAGACTATCTCTTCCGGAATCATGACCTCTTTAACCACAGATGTGTCAAAACCATAAACATTGGTTCCCATACGAACAAAAACATATTCCCGTGCACCGGACTCTTTTTCTCGTCCGCTTGTCTCATCGGAAACTTTAAAGGCTAACTTTTCCGCCCTCTTGCGAAGAAGCTCCCTGTCACTTTCCCTTTTAAAATAATCCAAGGTATTGCTTTCCATTCTCACACCTCTGGTCAGATTTCGCTAAGCCAGCTTCTTTTGGACCAACCCCACCATTTCCTTCAGCCGCCCGGCAGTTGTACTATCAGAGCAGGGCACAGGTTCATCCTGATCCATTTTTTCCAACTCCTGCATGGAGATACGAAAATGTCTCAAAGCTCCGTTACTATCGCCGCTCTCCATATATATATTCCCAAGAAGCACATGTGCCATGATAAATTCGCTTTCCAGAAAAACTGCGTTACGCATCTGGGCAAGGGCCTTATCCGGGTTCCCCTGTTGCAGACTGATCTGCCCAAGCAAAAAATGAGCGCGAGCGGAAACCCGATCCAGCTCAAGAACCTTAGCGCACCACAGAGCAGCTTCATCCGCTAAGCCGGAATCTGCCTTGATCCCGGCAATACCCAAAAACGCGTCAGCCCTGAATTCATAATAAATATCCTGCTCAGCAATTACTTCATACTGAGCGAGAGCACCGGCGGTATCACCCAGTTCACGCAGCTTTTCAGCCTGCTCAAAAAGCGCGGCTCCATCACTCTCGTCCATCAAGCTAAAATCCGGTTCAGGATCAGCCGGAACGTTATCGGGCAGCCCAATTGATTCTTCAAATCGAAAATCATCTTCCAACGCAGCTGCTTCGTCCTGCGATTTAAAATCAAGCGGCTCCTCAGTGAAAAAGTCAGGAACTTCCGTCTCACTCTGAAATCGGAATTCATCAAACAAGAATTGGCACTGCGGCTCATAATCTTCATTTTTGCGGTAGAACAGAATCCCATCAACATTGACAGGTTCAAACCTACCATGACTGCTGAGCAAACCGGATTCACTGGGCGTAGCAACCAGCCATCCGCCGGGAGTGAGGCAATCCCAAAGTTTATCCAATACGGAATTCACACCAGCAGATGAAAAATACATGAGAACATTTCGACAGAAAATGACATCCATATCTCTGAAAGAAGCAGGGACAGAAGCGTCCATGAGATTCAAGCGGGAAAGATTGACCATCCTTTTTATGGTTGGTTCAAGAATATATGAATTGGAACCGACTTTGCGGAAAAAGATATCTCTAAAAACTGTATCATCAGAACGAAATGACCATTTGCGGTAACAGCCCTCGCGCGCTTTGATCAAGGCCTTGCTGTCTATATCTGTCCCGAAAATTTCAGAATTAACTCCTGCCCGGCGGCAGATCATGGCAAGAGTATAAGGTTCTTCCCCGGTAGCACAGGCCGTGGACCAGATTCTGACAGCACCGTTAAGCCCGCTCCCCATGCCACTTAATTTACGCAAAATTTCATGTTCGATTACTCTGAGGGCATTTGCATCGCGAAAGAAAAAAGTCTCACCAATAGTCAGCCGATTTATAAATTGCTCCAGATCATTATTCCCAACTGTGGGAGACATAATATAGTCAAGACATTCGGCAGCGGTGGACAATGAAGAGTCTTCCCTATGAAAACGAAGTACTGCACTACGCAAATCCTTCCACCTCTCTGAAGCAAAATCCAACCCGAATTTTACACGGACCATATCCGCAAGTTCGCCTATCCTGCCTTCAGTCAAGTAATTACTCATCAGCTGCGGAATCCTTCTCTTCATTCATGGCAGCGATAGCAGCAAGCAAATTCCGATCTTGATCGGGATCAAGCAATTCTCCCATATCCTGCACCAGCACTATATCAGCACCAAGCCCTGCAAATGACTTCAAAAGAGAAATTCCGGGCCAGATTTCATCTGCATCACGCGCTGCATCGTTATCAATTTCAACGACATCGCCGATGCGGTCCGTGAGCAGGGCCATGGGCCGTCCGTTGGCTGTGCTGAAAACAAGTCTGTCACTGAGGATGATGCCGCGCTCCTCTGCGCCTATCCTACCTCGCAAACCAAGCACCGGGACAATTTCTCCTCCGCGGTTGACAACTCCCAGAACCGGAGCAGGCGCATCAGGCACCGGAGTAAGCATAACCGCACGTTCAACCCGGTCCACAGCGACAGAAGGCAGGGCGAACTTGCAGGAATCAACCTCAAAAATAACGTATTCATTATTCGGCATAAAAATTTACTTCCCGGCCCTTGCGGATTGTTCCATCAGCGCATTGTATTTCTTCATCACCTTAACTGCATAAGCCCGTGACCGTCCCGGAAGATTCTTGGGCGAACCAGTATGATAGGCACCGATTGCCCGCCAGTTGTAACCATAGCGATCAAGGCAATAACGCAGTATCCATGCCCCCAGCCGCAAATTTTCTTCCGGTTCAAGGGCCTCCGCAGGACTAAGCTCAAATTTCCTGATCCAGAAAGAATTTACCTGCATCAGCCCCACATCATAACTCTTACCCCTATATTTCTCAATGATGGCAAGAGCTTCTTCACGGGATTTAGGGTACACGCTGCGTCCCTCAATATTCAAAGCCCATGGATTGTAACCGCTCTCATGATCCGCAATGGCATTCAAAATTTCCGGGTGCAGAGAAAACTCTTCAGCAACCTGCCCGAACAGCGGAGGCACTGGAACCCGTTCACGGTCCGCAACCTTTATGCGCTGCTGAACCTCACGCCGCTGCGAAGGTGAGAACTCACGCTCCGCATCAAAAGGAATGATCATACGGAATACGATAGCTCCGCTGAGAATGAGATACAAGGCAACAATGAATCTGGACATTAATGATCAAAATCCTAAAATCTTGAACGAACCTGTTCAGCTTCATCAAATTTTTCCTGCACTTCAAGAGCCTTGGCCAATGTTTCCCAAAACTGATCTTTGGCAGGCTTGAGTGCAGCACTCTGACGGGCCAAAACCTCTGCAACCTGCGGATCTTCTCCGCTTTCAAGATAAATTCTGGCCAGCATATTCATGGCTGCGGCATCGTTGTGGTTGGCATTCAGAGCCTGATGCAAATATTCACGGGCCTTGTCCATATCCTTGCGGACATAAGAAATGCGAGCCAAATGACGCATGGTCAAGGCATCCCCGCCCTTGAGTTTAGCGGCCTTGAGGTAATACTGTTCGGCCTCGTCCAGCCCCTTGTCCTGCTCGGAAAGCACTCCGAGACGCACGAGGGAAAAGACGTTTTCCGGCTCCAGTTCAAGACACATTTCATAGGCTTCGCGGGCCTTATCCATACTGCCCAACATCTGACAGGTCCAACCAAGGTTGTATAAGGCCATAATATTCTTGGGAGTAATATCGAGAACATCCTCAAACTGCTTACGGGCCTGCTCGGGTTTGCCGACCTGCGCATAACAGATACCAAGTGAATTACGGGCAAGGATGTTATCGGAATCGGCCAGCAAAGCGAGACGGAATTCTTCGATTGCACCGTAGATATCACCATCCACGTAAAAACGGTCAGCTGAAATGTTCAGCGAAACCGAATCAAACTGGGCTACCATGGGCTTTTCCAACATAAGTGAATGATCCAGACCCTTCCGGCAGTTATCAAGAATTTCACTGCGCCGATAATTAAGGAAGGGGAAGGATGCCACCCCGGCAGAAAGCTCTATTTCAAAATCGTCCGAACACTCACGCACCAGCCGCAGAACATTTTCCATTACTGCATCGGATTCACCATCCGGGAAAAAATAGATCAGGCTGTTCAGACTATAACGCCCGCCCATGCAGGATTCATCAAAAAATGTCTCCGCCCTTGAAGCCACCTTCTGGACCTGTGCATCGGTAAGCTTCTGAAAATTACCGCCCTGCTCCGCCGGATTAGCGGCAAGACGCAGCACAGCTACAGAAAATTTATCCAGATTCTGGCGCATACGGCTGTAGCGTCCGATAAACTCTTTGTAACGGTACAGCCCGGTAACCATATCCCGCTGCGGGGAAGCATTGGCTTCCGGTCCGGCCTGCGCATCAAAAAAGCTATCCTTTTCATTAAGCAGGGTCAGCCTGTCACCCGCAGTTACGGGCCATGCCGGATCGCTTAAGTGCAGAATTTCAGCAAAGGCAATTTCCTCCTGCACCTCAATGATGACCACCTCAGCCTTGTACATGGTAGGATAGGTACCGGAAATACGTTCATCCTCGGTAAGCCGGGCCTGCGTGCCAGCTTGATAGTCCGGGGACCAGACCAGAAAACGCGCACCCTCGCGAGCATCAACGCTCTGCCCGATAGACAGGGCCAGACGCTGCAAAGGCAGCACTTCCAAAACCTTAGCACCCTTTTGAAGGATGTCGGAATAAGCAAAAACGCAGTTACGCCCGAAATCTTTAGCCGTTGCCACTGCCTTAGCGGCCTTACGCATAAGGATGCGGGCCTGCTCATCTGCGGAACGCTTGAAATGGGGACCGGAAAGGGATTGCGGATAGTTGGCGTATCCGGCACTGACGCTGACTTTAATCACATCTCCGGTAACCGGATCTTCAACCGGGAAATTCTCCACCAATACCCGCAACTCTTCAGCCAGCTTAGCGCAGGCTTTAGGCCGTCCGTCCGGGATCAGAAAGGCAAACTTATCATCAAAGATTCGGGCGCAGATTACAGACTCGACCACCACTTCATTAATACGCGCGGAAAGGTCGGCAATGATGTTATCGCCCAGCCCGTAACCGTAGCGGTCATTGATGCGCTGGAAATAGTCCATATCGAGGACAACCACGCCCACAGAACCGCTAAAAGTGGGGATACCGGGGTCCTTGCACCCTCCGGTAGTAGGCATCATGCAGTTCTGGATCAGGTCCAATTCTTTATTCAACTTGGACATGAAATAGTCGCGGGTAGCCATGCCGGTCAGTCTGTCAGTAATGGAACCTTTATAAAGTAAAATCTTTTCCAGCGAGCAGGCAGCCAAGGCCTCAAGGTAAGGAGGTAAAGCTTCCGGGGCTTCCAGCTGCACACCTCTGGCAATAAAATAGCAGAGATCACGCCCGCGCAAACGCAAGGGAAGCATAAGCTGGGCTTCCTCGGCATTGTAACGGGCTTCAAGTTTGGCCCGAAACTGCCCTTTTGCGGGCTTGGGAAAATAGAGGCTGTAAGATTCGAAGGGCAGGAATTCCTGAATGAGGTCCTTGAGAGTATGCTCGTAGAGGATCAAATCCTGCGGGGAAAGACTGATTCCGGCGGTAAAGAGGTTGTCCTTGTTCATAAGCAGGGACATAACCCGCATAGGGATTCAAGACAAGCGGGGAGTTGGAGAGTGTGACTGATTAATTAGGTTCTGAAGAGAAACTATCTCTTCTTTTACAAATTATACATTTTTGCAAATCAAACCCAACAACCCTAGCACTTAAAGACAGAATTGCGATTTTTTGTATTATATCTTCAGATATTCTCCACTTTTTTCCATTTATCCAGCCTCAAATTTTTCTTACTCTTACTACTCACGCAATCATTAAATACATTTTTGAACTTTACAAAGGTGCGACATGCTCTCATTTGCACACTAATTGCAAATATCAATCACAAAATACAATTCTGCAGAACAATTTTATACAATTTTGAAATTTATTTTTCAAAACAAGACTCACAAGCGAGATTTCAATGAACCCTACTCTGATCGAAAAACACTCAAAACAGCTATTACAGGCAATGCCTGCTACTTCCAGTTGTATGTCAAGACTGACCCGGCTGGACAGACAGTGGACAATGGCTACCATGACCGGAAAAATCAATTGCAGCCGGATTGCGCAGACACTCATTGATTTTATTATCAAAACTCAAGAGAACTTTTCCGGTCTCAAACAGAACCTGATTGAAATCCTGATCAAGGAAAACACTCATAAAGTAGTGCAGGAAATTTCTGCGGTCGCACAGGTCGTCATCGATATTCTTAAACGAAACCTCTTCGAAAGAACTGCTGATGTAGGCTTCCTCGCCACCGACGATGACCTTGTCCGCTTTTTATCCAACCCTGAAAAGACGCACCATGATGTCTCCCGAATTGAAGACAGACTTCGCGAGTACAGGGACAAATACACAGTTTACAACGAGATTATCATTCTGGATACAAAAGGCCGGGTCTGCGCTCATCTTGATCAGAAAAACAACATCACAACTTCGAAAGATCCGCTCATTTATGAAACCTTTGAAGCCAAAGATTATGTCGAAACTTACAGGGCCAGTGACTTGGCCCCGGACGCAGGCGATGTCCTTATATATTCTCAGACCATCAAATCCCCGGAAACAGGAGCAAACCTTGGCGTCCTATGCCTGATATTTGATTTTGCAGGTGAAATGGATGGAATTTTCAACCACCTGAGTACATTTTCTAAAGACACAATCCTCATTGTGCTGGATAAACAGGGCCGTGCAATTACTTCCAGCGACATTGACTCTGTGCCGACAGGCAGAAAGCTCAACATGAATTTGGAAAATGACTTTCAGATCATCAATATTAATGGAACCCCATACCTTTCCAAAACAGTCAAGACCAAAGGATATCAGGGCTTTTTCGGTTTGACATGGTATGGTCATGTTTTAAAGAAGCTGGACACAGCCTTCAGCGACGACAGTGATAATTCATTTGATGCAGCAGCCATTCGAACTAAAGCACACTTCTCAGGACGACTGACCCATGTAGAAGAGTCATCAGAAAATGTGCTTTCAGACCTTGAGCTGGTGGTTCAGAACGGCGAAATAATGGCTGCAAAAAAATGCATTTCCCCCAGTCCGGTTGAGCAAATGGAAGGTAGAGCTTTGCCCCACATCCTCAATGAAATAAAAAAAATTGGAGATCAGGTCCAGAGCGTTTTTCAGCATTCCACCGATGAACTCCTTCAGCTTGTAACTGCATCAAGACTTCATGACACCCAGTTTCTTGCTCAACTCGCCATCGATATAATGGACCGCAACCTCTACGAACGGGCCAATGACTGCCGCTGGTGGGCACTGACGTCTGACTTCAAAAGTATTCTCGAAAAGCAGAGTATCGACGAAGAAGACCGTGACCAGATGCGGAAAATTCTTGGTTATATCAACAGCCTTTACACGGTCTACACCAATCTGTTCATCTACGACAGATCAGGAAAAATATTAGCCTGCTCCAATCCCGGTGAGTACGACAAGGAAGACCGGATACTGAACACCGGATATGTGGGCCAAACGATCAGAATTACAGAAACGCAGCTCTACTGCGTTTCTGACTTCTTCAAGACGGATCTTTACGCCACGGACGGACAGAACCGATACACGTACATATATAATGCATCCATCACCGCACACGAGGATTCATCCCACGTACTGGGCGGCATCGGCATTGTTTTTGATTCGGAACCGGAATTTGAGGCCATGCTAAGCGACGTACTACCCCAAGACGGACAGGGAAGAATTATTAATGGCGCAGAAGGTATGTTCGTAGAACCAAGCGGCAAACTTATTTCTTCCACCAACCCAAAACGCAAAACAGGAGAAACCATAAATCTCGATCTCGATTTCACCCAGCTTGACGAAGGAGAATCCACCGTAAAACTGGTAGAAGAAAACGGATCACTCTACGCAATAGGCTGCGCCCATTCCGCCGGGTATCGTGAATACAAGCGGGACGGCAGTTATAAAAACGATGTGCTTTGTGTGGTGCGGGTGCTGATTTAAGACGAACGTCCGCACCACCGCCCGTTACGGTAATAATAAATATGATGACCCAACAATGCCCCGGCAAACCTGACGGTAATAAGTGCCACCTGCAATGAATCCATAAACCCCAGCCATCGGGTAGCAGAGTAGATAATGAGAACCTCCGCTAACCAGACAAGAAATGAGGCACCCCATATCTCGTTCCACAGAAACCAGAATTCGGGCATGAACAACCCACCCCAGCAGATCAGCGGCCCCCGCTCTTTCGGGGAATGGACGACTTTTGGCGTATTGCCTCCTTCAAGGGGATAAATCAGAAAGCGGAAGAACGAATCTTTCCAGCTAAGTTTCTCCCGAGGCTGTGGTTCACGTTTTAGCGGTTCATCGCTGAACGGAGTATCACCGAGCATAATCCGGTCATCGAACTTATCAGTATCGAGCCTTTCATCTACTTCATCAACATCAAAACCAAAGGCCTCGCTGTCCCCGTGAGGAAAAACATTGAAATCCTGTACATCCTTCCATCTTCTGGCAACGGATTTCTCCATTGCATGAAAAGAAAATTCCGGCGGTCTTAATGCAGCTCTGACAATTCTTGGGGCAGCTTCAATTCTATCAAATGTAAATTTCTCCAATACATCATTCAGCTTTTCAAGATCGAAATAAGCAATTTTTTTTTCATCAGAAACATAGTTGGCATCATAAAGAACTGAAAAAGCAGCCTTGCTGTTTTCCGCAGGCCAGTAATACTTATGGAGTTTTCGGAAAGTTGAGCCGAATCTGCGAAAAATATTAAAAAGAGACTTCTTTCCGGTAAGATAAAACTCACAAGAAGGACATTTCTGCACACGAATACCATCTGCTACATAGGTAAGTTTATTGCTTTTATCACCGCAATTCACGCACTCCAACCCCTCCTCTTCAACAGGGTTCTCATATCCCTCAACAAAATCTTTAAAAGTAATCCTGTGTGGGGAAACAGCAGCACAATAACCTGCAAGTGAAAACGACCATGCATGACTCATATAAATCAGGAAGAAGAACACAACAGAACTTAAATCTTCAAAAATAATCAAGTCATAGAGCCCATGAGTCAACACTGCGTATAAAAAGGCAATAGCCAGCAATCCCCAGCCTTGCCTGTTTTTGATGAGCGAATAAACAGCCATCCCCATAAACAAACTGAAACTGATATGCATGGGAGTTGAAAGCAGCAATCTTATGCCCATTGTGACATATGGCTGATTGCTTTCGGCAATATAAAAATAGTTTTCGATCAATGAAAAACCTAGCGCAACACAGGCCATATAAATCATACCATCTGTGGGTTCGTTCATTCTCTTACGAATAAAAATCAAACACAGCAGCATTGCCACAAGTTTTGAAAATTCCTCCACAGGACCAATCACCGCCAGCGCGCCAAATCCGCTTTCGATCTCATTTATCCCAAACGATTCCAAAAAAATGTATAAAAAAACCGCAAGACAAAAAGAAATGACTCCGCCCACAATAGTAATCAAGGCCATTCTGCCGAAAGGCTCTTTCTCATGAACGTCATATGATTGCAGGAAATGAATGTAGGAAAAACCGGAAACAAAAGACAAAATCAAGAGAAGTTGTTGGGACATCGCTTTTACTACCTTTAAATTTATGAAGACGAGCAAACACCCTCATAATCACTTCTAAAAACAACATTTACCATATCTAAAATCAGCTAATCTATGAAGAATAGACTTACAACTAAACAATTGCTTTAGCAAGCATCTATTCATAATTTCAGAACTCAATCCACTCCCCCAGTCGACAACAATTTCCCCACCATGCTATAGACAGCGAATACTGATCAGCGTAAATGGACTTCCCCGCCTTCCATATAGTAATGATGGTCTCAGGCCATCAAAACCAATTATCAGGGTTTATAAAAATGGAAACAATCAGCAATCCACAAGAACTTCAGAATCTTTGCCTTATGCTTCGTGCTGAAGGTAAAAAAATAGGCCTCGTGCCGACCATGGGCTACTTTCATGAAGGGCATCTCAGCCTCATGGACGCCGCCCGCAAGCAATGCGATGTGCTCATCGTCAGCTTATTCGTGAACCCCACCCAGTTCGGGGAGAACGAAGACCTCGATGCCTATCCCCATGATCTGGAACGAGACTCCAAGCTTGCCGAAGAACGCGGCGTGGATATACTTTTTACCCCAGTGCGCGATGACATGTATTTTGACGACCACTCAACTTGGGTGGAGGTGCCTAATCTGGCAACAAACCTGTGCGGCCAATCACGTCCGGCCCATTTCCGGGGCGTAGCCACTGTGGTTACCAAGCTTTTCATGGCCGCCCAGCCTCACGTGGCAGTGTTCGGACAAAAAGATTGGCAGCAACTGGCAATCATTAAAAGAATGGTCCGCGACCTGAATATCCCCGTGGATGTACAAGGCCATGAAATCGTGCGTGAGGAATCCGGGTTGGCCCTGAGTTCCCGCAACGTATACCTGACTGATGAAGAAAAGCTTACGGCCCCCAACATCCAAAAAGGATTGCAAAAAATGAGGGACTGGGTTGCAGCCGGAGAATCAGATGTGGCAAAATTAAAATCGGACCTTACTGAATTCTATACTAAAACAATTCCATCCGGCCAGATTGACTATATCGAAATTGTACACCCGGATAACATCAATATTCTTAAAAAAGTAGACGAATCTGCACTTTGTGCGGTGGCAGTGCAAGTTGGTAAGGCAAGATTGATAGACAATTTACTCATAAAAGTGTAAGGTGCTTTTATTCTTATATGCAAATTTATTTATATAGCGATTTACAGCTATACATTTCGGGGAGTTACCGAAAAATGGTTTCGGAATAACACTTACCCCGCCAATTAATTCTAGGAGGAACTTTTAAATGATCAGCAGCAAAGGCAAGTACTTTTTTACCTCTGAATCAGTAACTGAAGGTCACCCCGACAAAGTGGCTGACCAGATTTCTGACGCCATTCTTGACGCCATTCTTACCCAAGATAAAGATGCCCGTGTAGCATGTGAAACACTGGTAACTACCGGTATGGCATTCATCGCTGGTGAAATCTCCACCACCGGTTATGCAGACTTTCAGGCAATCGTTCGCGACACCATCCGCGAAATCGGCTACGTACATTCCGATATGGGTTTTGACGCTGATACTTGTGCTGTTATTTCTTCCATCGACAAACAGTCTGTAGACATCGCACAGGGTGTTGACCGCAATACCCCTGAAAGTCAGGGTGCTGGCGACCAGGGTATGATGTTCGGTTTCGCATGCAAAGAAACTGAAACCCTCATGCCTGCTCCCATTCACTATGCACACCAGCTGTCCCGCAAACTGACTGAAGTTCGTAAAAATGCGACTCTCGATTACCTCCGTCCTGACGGAAAAACCGAAGTTGCTTTCGAATACCTCGATGGTAAGCCCATCCGCATCGCCGACGTTGTTATCGCTGCCCAGCACGATGACGGCATTGAGCAGGAACAGATTTACGAAGACATCAAACGTGAAGTTGTTCTGGCTACCCTGCCTAAAGAAATGATTGACGATGCTACCAAAATCTACATCAACACCACTGGTCGTTTCGTAATCGGCGGCCCCATGGGTGACTGCGGCCTGACTGGTCGTAAGATCATCAACGATACCTACGGCGGTATGGGTAACCACGGCGGTGGTGCTTTCTCCGGTAAGGACCCGTCCAAAGTTGACCGCTCCGGCGCATACATGGCCCGTTACATCGCCAAGAACATCGTAGCTGCCGGTCTTGCCGAACGCGCAGAAGTTCAGGTTGCATACGCAATCGGTGTTGCAGAGCCCGTATCCGTTCTGGCTACCTCCCACGGTACCGGCGAAGTATCCGATGAAACCCTGACCGCAGCGGTCAAGGAAGTATTCGACCTGCGCCCCTGGTACATCTCCGAGCGTCTCGACCTTCGTCGTCCCATCTACAAGCCTTCCGCTTGTTACGGTCACTTCGGTCGCAACAACCCCAACTTCACTTGGGAAAAGACCGACGCTGTAGACGATCTCAGAACTGCCTGCAAAATCTAAGCAGTCCTGAATCACACAGACTTGAAAGTCCCCGGAAGTTTCGACTTCCGGGGACTTTTTTACACTTGAGACAAAACGTTTTAGCGGGTAAAGAAACTGTTCACCAACCAGAACGCAAGTCAGGAGATATAGAATATGAGTGCTTTTAAAATTGTCGAAGCAAAACCGACCCCGGATTTCAATATTTTTTATTTTGCGGAACTGAACGGTTCCACCCGCATCGAGCATTCCCTTATGGAAAGCCTCGAAAAATACTGGAACGAATGGCTGCCCCATCTTAAGGCTTACACCTTGAAACAGCCTGAAGGCGGCAAGGGAACCGACTTCCTGCTGCTCTTCCTTGAAAAGGAAGTAGAAGATGCAGTTGAAGAGATCTGGCAGGAAACCCCCACTGAGGGTCTTGCGCATCACAACCTCGCCATCACCATGGTAATGTCCGCTGCCCAGTCCTTGATTCCTGAGTTGGAAGAAGGCAAGTGTGCTCCGCTGCCCAAGCCGGGTGAAGAGGTTCTCAAAGCTTTCGAATCCCTCAACCTGACTTGGAATCAGGAAGGTACCGTAAACCGCCAGTACGCGGTATTCACCCCCTTCCCGTACTCCGGCGGATGTGAAGTCTGTTATCTGGAAGACACCTGTCCTAAGAGCCAGACCCGTCCGCAATAGAATTTCAGGTATATAAAATTTAGAAATCCCGCCGGAGCACTTGCTCTGGCGGGATTTTTCATGGATTTCCTAAAATTATTTTCCCCTGACGGCTTCATCCGCACGTGACTCAATTGCCTCCGCATACACCGACATTATTCGTTCAAAAATATTGCCCCAAGCATAAGCAGCAGTCAGCTGTTCAATGTCCTCAGAATTCGGTCTAACGCCGGATTGTATGTCACAAATAGCATCCCTAAGCACCACTGTTAACCGTTTGTCCAGTTCAGGCTCATCTTCAGACCGGGGAGTATCTATAGTCTGCAATGGAAGCAGATGAACGGTGCGCACAACATCGGCAGGGTAACTGGAAAGCAATTCATTTACACCGGGCAAATCAGTGGCTACGATCATACAACCGCAAGCCAACGCTTCCAGCAAAACAAGAGGAAGTCCCTCGAAAAACGAAGGCAGTACAAAGATATGCGCACGTCGCATCAAATCTCCCAGTTCCTGATGCGAAAGGATACCATGTACTGTGACCCGATCATCAAGTTCAGAGGCCAGTTCCAGACATTCCTGCATTTCCGGCCCACTGCCCCCGCCCACCAGATGCAGATGAAAATTATTTATATCAAGTCCCGCCAGACACCGGAGCATCCAAGGAACGCCCTTGGCCCGATTGAGTTTACCCGCATACAGGATATGCACTGTGTCCTGATCAGGCTTGCAAAAATCTGCATAAAAACATTCGCTATTAAACCCGCCACTGATTGTCGCCACTCGCTCTTCGGGCAAGTCCAGCAGGGTTGAAATTTCCTGCTTCTGCCGTCCGAACAGGGCAATTACTCTGTCAATTCCCGACAGATCATCCAGCAGCGACCGACCCAACTCCGGGCACAAATTATGCTGCCGTAAACATGTACCGTGACACGTAGCGACCAGCGGAATATGGGGGGCCGCCCTTCTGGCTGCGGCAGTAGCCATCCAAAGATGATTGGAATGGATCAAGTCCGGGGAAAACCGTTCAACAGCCTGCCCGACCACCCTCTCAAAAGCCGCAAGGTAAGCCGAGACATCCTCTGCATCCAGATGAGAGCAGACCGTGCTGGGATAAGGCATGACATCACTCATCCCCACTACTTTAAATTCAAGATCCCGATCTTCAAAACGTACAAAAAAACAATGCTCGGGCGCAATTATCCCGGCAAGCGGCGTATCTTTCAGATCAAACGAAGCGGGGACTCCGCAAACAAGATAAGGAGTAAAACCGCAATTAAGACTCTGCCGGATCATTTCCTGTACATATTTGCCACTCCCGGTAGCATCGGGAATCTGGCTCAAAAGGTGAATAATTCTCATAGCCAAGACATAGGCAGGATTTACTGCCCGGTCAACAGATCAGAGTTTACGCATGATTTGAAAGCCCAGAACCCATCAAGATTAACAATGGAAACCTAGCTGAAGAATAAAATATACCTATTTGATATGGTTTTAAATTTTCTGATACGTATTAAACAAGATGAACACAATGCAGGTTGAATCACTCATAGAACACGGAACCGGAGTCCTGAACGAAGATTACCTCCTGATGGAGGATAATATCTTCGGCGTTTTTGACGGAGCAACCAGCCTGACCCATGAAACATATGAACACGGCTACACAGGCGGTTTTCTGGCTTCGAACCTTGCTGGGGAAGAATTTAGAAAAAACGGCGGAACCATGCAGCAACTGGCAGAACGCGCCAATCGGGAAATCCGCAAGGGCATGGCTGAACGTAACGTAAACATGTCCAGCAAAAGAAATCTATGGAGTACCGGCGCGGCAGTGGTGCGCATTCAGGATAACATGCTGGAATGGGCTCAGATAGGTGATTGCAGAATAGTGTGTATTTACGATAGCGGCGATTTCGAATTCCTCTGCAAATGCCCGGATCAGGATAAGGAAACCCTGAGCATATGGAAAGAAGTGGGACCTTCCACAGAAGCAGCAATTGGGGTCGCCCTGCATGAACAGATAGCTAAAGTCCGCTGCCGCATGAATCTTGATTACGGAGTATTCAACGGAGAACCTGAAGCAATAAATTTTCTCAACACCGGGACACACAATCTCACGGGAGTCCGTAACATCCTTTTATTTACAGACGGCCTGCTAATGCCCAATGAGAACCCTTGCGAAGAACGGGATTACAGCAAACAAGTCGACTTGTTCCGTAAGTCCGGCCTCCAAGGACTCCGCGACCGCATTCGCAGCATTGAAGCCACCGACCTCAATTGCTGCACCTACCCCCGGTTCAAAACTCACGATGATATCGCGGCTGTTGCTATTGGTATGTGATGAAATGGCTTAAACTAAGCCGTTTTACCTCAGTAGATCAGCAAAGATAATTACTGGAAATCCCGTCGGAGCGTTTTGCTCGGGCGGGATTATGTTATTTGATCTCACAATATACTTACTTCACGAAATCAATAATAACTAGAACGGATTCCCCTGATTGATCAGGAAGCTTGTATTATGAAGATATGTTTCCCTAGCGCGTAAATTTACACCACCGACCAACGCAACATTGGCCTTAATATCAGTCGAAGCCCACTTAATTTCAACATAACCTACAGTACGTAACTGACTATTACCGTATCCCATTCTATACAAACGAGTCGAGTGTGCAGGAATCTCCACATCTCCACCATTAGAAACTTGCACCCAAGAACTGCCGCCACCAGCACAAAAACTTCCTCTAGCGGTTATATCTTCTCCATGAGAACCATATACCCTTAGCTGACAAGTAACTGTCTCATTAGTAATATTTGTCAACACAACATCAGGCAGCACCCAGCTGCTGGTACTTTTGAACTGGTACATAAAATTAGGAACGATAATACTTCCCTGAGCATTGAAATCCTGTGCAAATACTCCACCGCACATCGTCAAAACAATTATCAAAGATAGCAAAGCACTAAAGAAACGTCTCATTACAACTCCTTAAACTTTAAACACAAATTATACAAGCAAAAACAAAGACATAGGTATATAAAAAATAATCAAACTACAACCCGAAAAAAGGAAGCCCGAAAAAATGAGCTTCCTTATTCTTCAAGGACTTACAATTAATATTTACTCCACAAACGCCACACTCTTCAAAAGAGTACGCTCGCCAAAAAACTCTTCCAATCTTTCACGTTCAGACTCAAGGATGCGGATTTCGGATAGCCCGACTTCTTCTTTAACCCCGCCGTATATTTTCAGGGCCTGGTCAATGAAGCCGGATTCTACGAAGCAGACATTCATGGAGTAGGAGCGATCATTCCACTTCATACGGATTTTTATAATCGGATTGCGGGTCTCCTGATCGGTGACCAGATTCCCGGTGCGCACGAGGGTGTCGCGCACATTCTTGGGCAGCATAACCCCAAAACGGCTTAGATTTTCGGAAAAAGCAGGCTCAAAAGCCACGTAATAATAGGGGTCCACCTTGAGCGCGATGGATTTGCCCGGAATGTTCAGGATAAACGGATTTTCTACAAAGGCCTTGCCCAGCCCTTCCTGAAGGCGGTCAATTCGAACTTTATAATCTTGTAAGGACATTGGTGTAATCCCCCTTTAATTGAGTCATTACACCAAGTTTAATTGCATATCAAACCAGACAGTCGAGAAAGCACCATCTGCTGCGTTCCTGCAAAAAATACAGAAACTCACACATGCCTAAAGTATATTTATTACGCCTTGCATCTGGCACCTTCTCAACTATCTGGATATCATACCTTATTTCAATTCATCCTTCATACGCCTATAGGTTTCCTCGTCTATCTCGCCTGATGCGTAACGCCTCTTTAAGACATCCTGTGCTGAAGGTGCACTGGGTCCGGTATCCGCTTTGCGAAACATGCGCACGGTAAAATATATGATAAGTCCGATCACTATAAGCTGCAAAATTCCACCAAAATGGAAAGGCATCCAACTACTCATCCCATACCCGGCACCATGTCCAAATCCAGGACCGCCACACCAACTGCTTAATGCACTAATAAATTCCATGTCCTCACCTCATTTCTTTGGGTTTTCCTTAAATCAAAGCATATCCCGTGCCATGAAATTTAAGCTGAAAAACATGACCGTTACAAAAACAGCTACACATAACAGTGCAGGCCATTGCACAAGTAGACATCAAAACTTGCACGACTTAGACAACCATGTGCAGTATACCTTCCGATTTTGTGCAAAACAAAGCCCCGCAACATAACGAATGCTGCGGGGCTTTGAATTACAGATATGAACTATGCGAAACGCTTCTAATCGTTAAAAGCCTGCTTCATAAGATGCTTACCAAGTCCGCCTAAATCCTTCGGTGTGTAGCCGAACACATCCTGCCAGTTTTCGGTGGATTCCATACAGAAATAGAGTTGCTTGTCCATGCCGTGCTTGCGCAGACGGTCGACGATGAACTTGAATTGACGCAGTCGTAAGGGCCGCAGCAGACGCATTTTGTTATCATTCCCGGTGATGAACTCATCATAGATGTAGGTTGTATCCGGGAAATTCTGCTCGATGATCGACTTGAGATTTGGCATATGCCTGAATGAGCCAAGGCTGAAATAAGCGATCTGCTCCGGCTTAACATAATCAAAAATCATGTCGATGATTTCAGCGTATCCTTCGCGCCAGCCGTCAAAGCGGATGATGGGATCGAAATGCAAACAGACCCGGAATCCAGCCTCAGCACAGGTGCGGGCAGCTTCAAGGCGTTCTTTAAGTGTAGAAACCCCAAACTCCTCATGCTCATTGACGAACGGAGCATTGAGGGACCATGCCGGAAGCAGACGGTCGGTACGTTTGACTACATCCATCCATGAAAGGTCGATAATCTTGGACTTAAGCTCCAGAGAAACATTCGGATAGTCACCAAGAAATTCAATCAAATCACGACTGTATCCGGTAACCGCTTCAAGGGCGAGAGAATCGGTAAATTCACCTGTTCCTATACGGTAACGGGTAGAAAGATCAGCAGAAAAAGCCTTGCCCAGCTCATCAAAAAGATCATTCTGATTAGCCCATACTTTAAGCACATTGTCCTGAAAGTAAGCCTGCAAAATACAGTAAGAGCAGGCCATGGGACAGCCCTCACCAATGTGAATAATCCGATAGCCACAACAGTGATAGTAACGGGTTCCGGGACAGAAGCGCAGAAATTTGCCCTTGTACTCTTTCAGATACAAGGACTGCTTGCCGCCCAGTTCACCGTGAGGAAAATTATCCGGGTCCACGATCTCCACGGGAAGTTCAGGCATACGCGAAAGCACACGCTCAGTAAGCGGGACCTGCTGCATACTGCGATCAATATATATTTTTTCAATTCCCTTGAGATGGTCGGGAAGTACAAATTCATTACTCATTTTCTGAATCCAATATTATATGCACGGATTATCAAAACACAACGGCGAAGCCCTAATAAAAAAGTTTGGGATTCTTAAACCCTTTCCAAAGGGTTTAAGCCGCCGGGGGCGAAATATTTTCAATAAAAAGCGCGAAGCGCATCAGATCTTACTTATCCCGGCCCAGTTCGAAAAGATCTTCCCAGCCGTTGAATTTGGCAATTGATTCCAGATCAGCCATAGCCTTTTCCATCATCTCGCGATTCTTGAAACGGGTCTGGATCATGACTTCCCCGGTCTCGAAATTACCCATAGGCTCAACGCGCCATTTGGTCCCGGCACAAACTTCGGAAACAATCTTGTTGTGGGCCTTCTCCAACTCACTCAGCCGGGGATAACGCAACTCTTTTGCTGCCTTGCAGAAACGGGACACCGCATCTTTAGGTGATTCACTCTCACCTGCTGACTCAAATGCGGGCATAGAAATAAGTTCAGTAATAGACTTGTTCTCGCGACGAGAAGTCTCGTACAACCAAGTCAGAAAATTCACCGCATTAGAGCGGGACCAGCTCAGCTTTTCAAAAAAAAGGACCAGCGCGGCACGGTCGGACTCATCAAGCTTTGAAAGCACAGAAACAGCTGCAAGGGGAATGTGCCCGAGCTTGAGCAGTTCATCATATTCCGGCTCGAGTTCCATCCAATCCAGCCAGAATTTCATGTCCCGGGATTTGGGCTTGATGGAGAGCAGAGGAGCCACGTTTTTTGCAATTTCAGCAGCATCCATCCGGGTAGTAAAAAAACGCATAACAGCCAACTTAACAGATTCGTCTGTCAAACGCGCGCTGTTTTCTTCAAGATGTAACACCGCTTTTGAGATATCATCGGCTGCATCAATATAACGGACCAAAACTTCCACTCCGAGCCTTGAAGCGGCGGAAACCCTTGCCCTGCCTGCAATAAGCAACGTTTTCCCGGATTCATCCACTGCCAACACCGGAACAAGCTGTCCGTGCTTTTTAAGCGATGGAATGAGCTTTTCCACCGAGGATTCGGGGTGCAGTAGCCATGGACCGGAACAATCGATATCAGCTGGGGAAAGACTGCAAATACTAGGATTACTCAATTTATTTAACCTCCGAAAAACGGAATAAGATCGTGCTCAATTATTGTTTATGCACGCAATTTAATAATTTATCTACGCTTGACATGTTAGGGCGGCTGTACCTATAGGGATCATTAGGAAGAATTATAAGTTGCACCTTTAGACCTGTACATGCCGGGTCATCGGTCCCGGCTGTGAACATTCAGAGAAACGGAGTTGTTGAATGTCTGAAGCTTTACAAAACCAAAGGACTTTTGCACTTGTGGGCCACGGCGGTTGTGGCAAAACCTCTACCGCCGAGATGATTCTTTTTAATGCTGGCGTCATTGACAGACTCGGTAAAATTGAGGAAGGCACCACCGCCCTTGATACCGAGCCTGAAGAAATTAAACGCCGCGGTTCCATCCAGTCCGGTTTCGCCGGGTACAAGTGGAACAAAAACGACCACTATCTTATCGACACTCCGGGTGATGCAAACTTCTGCGGAGACCGCCCCTACTCTCTAGCCGCGTCCGACGGCGTTGTCTTTACCATTGACGCCGTGGACGGAGTCAAGCCCCTTTCCCGCAAAGCATGGGCAGCAGTTGAAAACGCAAACCTCCCCACAGTTATCTACATCAATAAGATGGACCGAGACCGTGCAGACTTCGATTCTGCCTTCGACAGCCTAAACTCTGCTCTCGGCATCAGCCCCGTACTGCTGCATTATCCCATCGGAATCAAGGAAAATTTTAAGGGCGTAGTGGATATGCTCTCTGGTCAGGCCTATCTTTTCGAAGAGGACGGAAAGGTCTCCAAAGGTGATATTCCCGCCGATATCGCAGATGAAATTGAAATTCTGCGCGAAACCATGATCGAAAACATCGCGGAAAGCGATGAAGATCTCATGGAAAAATATCTTGAAGAAGGTGAACTTACTCCTGAAGAAATCGCCAAAGGACTTACCGCCGGTGTAATGAACCGCAGCCTGTTCCCGGTCTGCGTTGGTGCCGCGCTGGAAAACAAGGGTGGTTCCTTCCTGCTGGACATGATCCAAGCCTACCTGCCATCTCCGCTGGATCATGCCGAGTGGCAGGGTGAAGAAGGCACAACTCGCGAATCTTCCGCCGACGGCCCTGTGGCCTGCTTTGTCTTCAAAACCATCGCCGACCCCTTTGCAGGACAGCTTACCGTCTGCCGCGTTCTCTCCGGAACCGTCAGCGGCGATATGACTCTGACCAACACAAACACCGACGCCAAAGAAAGAATGGGCAACATCCAGCTCATGATCGGCAAGGAACAAAAACCGCTCAAGAGCCCCGCAGGCCCCGGTGCAATCATCACCCTTGCCAAACTCAAGGAAACCTTCACCGGCGACACCCTCTGCGATGACGCTAACAAATTCACCCTTGAAAAGCCGCAGTTGGCTCCGCAGCTGATTACCTTCGCCCTTTCCCCTGCGGAAAAAGGTGACGAAGATAAAGTTTTTCAAGCCATTCAGAAGCTGCTAGCCGAGGACGTAAATCTCAGCCTTTCCCGCGATGAAGAGACCGCTGATATCCTGCTTTCCGGTATGGGCCAGAACCATATCGAAATCTCCGTTGAGAAAGCAAGACGCCGCTACAAGGCTGAAATCGTACTCAACGCACCCAAGGTTCCCTATCGCGAAACTATCAAAGGCTTTGCCGAAGTCAACGGACGTTTTAAGAAGCAGTCAGGTGGACGCGGACAGTTCGGCGATTGCTGGATCAAACTCGAGCCGCAAACCAAAGGCGAGGGATACGAATTCGTCAATAAAATCGTTGGCGGCGTAATTCCCAAGCAGTACATTCCCGCAGTTGACAAAGGTGTACAGGAAGCTGCACAGAAAGGAATTCTTTCCGGCTCCCAGATTATTGACTTCAAGGTCACTCTTTACGATGGCTCCTACCATTCCGTTGACTCCTCGGAAATGGCCTTCAAGGTTGCCGGATCAATGGCTTTCAAGAAAGCTTGCGAACAGGCCGGGGTTGCCCTGCTTGAGCCGCTGATGAACGTTGTGGTCGAAGTACCTGATGAATTCATGGGCGACATTATCGGTGACCTTTCTTCCCGCCGCGGCAAGGTGCTCGGTTCCGACTCCACCGCTGGCGTAACCGAAGTTAAGGCCCACGTGCCCATGTCCGAAATCCTCAAGTACGCACCGGATCTGCGCTCCATGACCGGTGGACAGGGAACATTCACCATGGAACTTTCCCATTACGAAGAATGCCCACCGCCCATCGCGGATAAAGTTATTGGAGAATTCAATGCAGGTAAGGATGAATAACAACATATTCACTCCATAAAAATAAAACAGATAAGGCCGGAACGAAAGTTCCGGCCTTTTTTAATTAAATACGAGTAGATAAAAGTCGATTCACGCCAGAACCTTCCTGCCTATCATTTTGGCCTACCTTGTTATTTTAATGCGAAGCAGTTTGTATCCGTAAATTCTATTTTTTCAAAATTTTGGTGGATTTTTGATTTATAGCTGCGTATGAACTATACCACTTATAATAGCACTGTGGTGTACTTTTTCACCAACTTAACAAGTACGACTCCCCCAGCACCAAAAAAACATCCATGCGGAGTAGAAATGACAAAAGAGCTTTACGGCGAAAGCTTCTATAAAAACCGCCATACAAGATCCTTATATGCTGCAGTGAACGTTCTCACGCTGATTTCAGACATTATTCCCAAAATGGATTCTGTGATTGATTTCGGCTGTGGAGTCGGAACATGGCTTCAAGTTACCCAGAATCTCGGTGCCAAAAACATATTAGGTCTTGAAGGACTTTGGCTCAAAAAGAAAATGCTTGTCATCAAAGAGGATGAATTCATCCATGCCGATCTAAGCAAGAACTTTTCCACGACTGACAAATACGACCTTGCGATATCCTTAGAAGTAGCCGAACACATTGAGAAAGAATATGCCCGACTCTTTGTTGAACGCCTAAGCCGCGCCTCCGACTTCATCTTATTTTCTGCAGCAATCCCCCACCAAAAACCCGGCCCGGAACATGTAAATGAACAGTGGCCGAACTATTGGATAAATATTTTCAATTCCCTTGAATACAAAGCAATAGATTGCATCCGGGGTTTCATTTGGAATGACCCTAAAATTCCCAGTTGGTATCGTCAGAACATCATGCTCTTCGTAAAAGATGATAGAATTGAAGATCTGAATTTGAAAAAAGTCAGCAGCCTACCAAACTTAAACGGCTTGGCCCTAGTCCACCCTGAATACTTTTATGAAGCACTGCACAGATGAAAGATATGGTATGGCATTAATTCACCAAGCCGATTTTAAATTTCCAACAAGGACAAACATGTCTGCATATTCACGCACGTTTCTATCTGCCATATTTGGAATACTCATTCTGCTCAGCCCAGCACTAAGCCAATCCGCCGAAGTAATCCCCTTAACTCTAACCGCACCGGACTCCGCAGGAATAGGCCAGCCATTCCTTGTCCAAATATCTTCAACGCAAAAACTTAATCAACTGCAAGTATACTGGAATGGCAAGACAATCACCCCTACAATAACTACCAACAATGACGAATCACACGCACTTGTCTTACTTGGCACCAGCCTGCGAACAGAACCTGCTGATATGCCACTTGAAATTCAGGCAATCACCCAAGGAATCAAACATAACCTCAATAGAATCATTCACATCGAGCCACATAAATACCAAGGGGAAAAACTTTCAGTAGCCCCCAAAATGATCACTCCGCCTGAGAAAGAACTAAAACGCATCAAGGCTGAAAGGGAAAAAGCTCTCAAGGCCATTAGAACCGTATCCGCTGAGCGCATGTGGGAAATACCTTTCGTCCTGCCCGTAAAAGGCAAAAAACTCAGCAGATTCGGTCTCTACAGAACATTTAACGGGAAGATCAAAAGACGCCATAAGGGCCTAGATTTTCGCGCCTATCTCGGCACCCCAATCAAATCCATTGCCGCAGGTAAGGTCATTCTGGTTGGCAATTTTTACTACGCAGGCAATTGTGTGTTCATAGACCATGGCAACGGGGTTGTCTCCAACTCCATCCACATGTCTACAGTACTTGTTAAAGAAGGAGACCTTATAAAACCGGGACAGAAGATTGGATTATCCGGGGCCACAGGGCGAGCCACCGGGGCGCACCTGCACTTAAGTGTTTACGTACAGGGATTATCGATTGATCCGGAGCCGCTTTTTACTTTAGGGCATACCTAAGCTGCAATTATCCTGACGCTAATAAACATTTACTATCCCACCTTATCACTCAGGAAAACATCATGAAAAAAACAATCGCCGCCTTTCTTCTCGGCGTATTAATAACCCTGATAGGATATATCCCGTTTTACATGCATGTACGAGAAAAATGGTTCGACCTTGGCCGGAACACCGGCCAGATAAATGGACTAGCAACAGCCCTCGAAGCACTGGACAAAGAATTTGGACCATATGACGGAAAATCTGATTACCGGATTTTGTTTTCCGTAAAGGCAACCAGTGTTGTTGTAATTGAAAAAGAAGGCAGGAAAGAAATCAAAATCTACTAATAAATTACTACACTTGATGTTAGAATTTTAGAAAATAGAGCCTTCGCTCAAGTTTAATGATAAATATTACTATTACTATTGACTACACGATCCGATCAACATATCCTCTTCCTACTAATAGCAAAAACATGTTAACTAAGGCTGTAATTCTTAATTCAACCATTCACGGGAGAAAGAAAATGAGTGACGAAAAAAGATGTCCGGTAACAGGGCGTACAGCAAGCCAAGTTGCGGGAAGCGGTACATCAAATAAAGAATGGTGGCCTAATCAGCTTAACCTGAACATCCTGCATCAGCATTCAACAAAATCAGATCCCATGGAAAAGGAATTCAACTACGCTGAAGAGTTCAAAAAACTCGACCTTGAAGCCCTTAAAAAAGACATTTTCGAGCTGATGACCACCTCACAAGACTGGTGGCCCGCTGACTACGGTCATTACGGACCTTTATTTATTCGCATGGCATGGCACAGTGCCGGGACTTACCGCATAGGCGATGGACGAGGAGGAGCCGGTTCAGGCAGCCAACGTCTGGCACCGCTGAACAGCTGGCCGGACAACGTAAACCTTGATAAAGCCCGCAGGCTACTCTGGCCCATCAAGAAAAAATACGGACGCAAAATTTCATGGGCCGACCTGATGATCTTTGCCGGAAACTGCGCCATTGAATCCATGGGCTTAAAACCCTTTGGATTTGCCGGGGGCCGCGAAGATATCTGGGAACCGGAAGAAGATATTTACTGGGGCGACGAAGACACATGGCTTGGAGATGAACGCTACAAAGGAGACCGCAAGCTTGATAATCCGCTTGCCGCCGTCCAGATGGGGCTAATTTACGTTAATCCAGAAGGTCCCAACGGCGAACCCAACGCCGTAGCATCTGGCAAAGACGTCCGCACCACCTTTGCGCGCATGGCTATGAACGATGAAGAAACAGTGGCCCTCGTAGCTGGAGGACATACCTTCGGTAAATGCCATGGCGCGGGTGATGCGGCCAATGTCGGCCCGGAACCAGAAGGTGCCCCCATTGAAGAGCAGGGGCTCGGTTGGAAAAGCAAGTTCGGCAGCGGCAAAGGCGGCGATACCATATCCAGCGGAATTGAAGGTGCTTGGACTCCCACTCCCATCAAATGGGACAACAGTTACTTTGAGACCCTTTTCGGATATGAATGGAACTTGGAAAAAAGCCCTGCCGGAGCATGGCAATGGCATCCCTCTGACCCTGAAGCCCAAAAGGCCGTGCCGGATGCCCACGATCCTGCAAAAACCCACGCGCCCATGATGACTACCGCCGACCTTTCTCTGCGCATGGACCCCATCTACGCGCCCATCGCTAAACGATTCCATGAAAACCCGGAAGAATTTGCTGACGCCTTTGCCCGGGCATGGTTCAAACTGACTCACCGCGATATGGGACCACGCTCCCGATATCTGGGGGCAATGGTTCCCGAAGAAGAACTTGTCTGGCAAGACCCGGTTCCCGCTGTTGATCACGACCTGATTGACGACAATGATGTTAAGAACTTGAAAGATAAAATTCTGACATCAGGTCTATCCGTCTCCAAGCTGGTAAGTGCCGCATGGGCCTCCGCATCCACATACCGTGATTCCGACAAACGCGGCGGGGCTAACGGAGCACGAATCCGACTTGCTCCACAAAAAGATTGGTATGTAAACCAGCCTCTGCAACTGCCTGAATTGCTCAAAGCTCTAGAAAAAATTCAAAATGAATTTAACAGTCAGTCCGGAAACAGAAAAGTATCCCTTGCTGATTTGATCGTGCTGGGTGGCTGCGCAGCAGTGGAACAGGGAGCAAAGAATGCAGGATTCGACGTAACAGTGCCCTTCACTCCGGGCCGCACCGATGCTTTGCAAGAGCAGACCGACCCATACTCCTTTGCCGTACTCGAACCTGCGGCGGACGGCTTCCGCAATTACCAAAAAATAAAATACTCCGTTACCCCGGAAGAACTGCTGGTGGACAAGGCCCAGCTCATGACCCTGACCGCACCGGAAATGACAGTACTCATCGGTGGGATGCGCGTCCTGAGCACTAACTTTGACGGCTCAAAACACGGTGTTTTCACTGACAAACCGGAAACATTGAACAACGATTTCTTCAGCAACCTACTCGATATGGACACGATCTGGACTCCTGTATCCGAAGATGCTGAACTGTTTGAAGGCCGTAATCGTGAGAACGGCGAACTGAAGTGGACCGCTACCCGCATAGACCTCATCTTCGGTGCCAATTCCCAACTCCGGGCCATTGCCGAAGTTTATGGCTGCGAAGATTCAGAAGCAAAATTCGTGAACGACTTTATCGCAGCATGGAATAAAGTCATGAATCTGGATCGCTTTGATCTTGAATGATTTTAGTCAAATAAAACAAATAACGCACGGCATTTCAGTCTAGCTTGAAACGCCGTGCGTTATTTAAATAAACAGAACCCTTTATTTTCATTATTTTCCCTCGCCCCCTTGTCCAGCGACAAAAATTAAACTACTTAATGGATTGCTTATTTGTTATTAATTAATGATTGTCAGTCAGATCGGCGAAATATCCGACCATGAACATATTTTCATAGCAAACAGTTTAACCGTAAATATCACCGTGAGCCTAATTAGAACCTTATTTTTCTACCTTATTTTTTTCCCGGCCACTATTTTCTTTTCCATTGTGGCCATCATCGGACGCAACCAGACTTCCGCTCACTGGAGTGAACGAAACTGGGGAAAGGTCGTTACCTGGCTTTGCGCCAGCACGGATCGAGTAGACCTGAGCGCGCTGGATAAAAACCAGACTTACGTGTTCATGGTTAACCACCAAAGTTTTTACGACATTCCCCTGCTTTTCAAGCACCTTGCTCCTTGGGAATTCAAATTTGTGGCCAAGAAATCCTTGTTTGATTTCCCAGTATTCGGTCATGCCATGAAAGCGGGGAACCATATTTCCATTGACCGCGAAAACCGCAGGCAGGGCATGCGCGACATCCAGAATGCCATCAATGTTGCCGACAGCGGGCTCTCTCCGCTGATCTTCCCGGAAGGCACACGCAACCCCGCCCCTGAAAAAGACGGACTCATGGAATTTAAAACCGGCGGAATGGTACTGGCCCTTAAATGCAATAAACCCATCGCCCCGGTGGTCATGTACGGGGTAAACCGAGTGTGCAAAAAACATAGCCTGTGGATGAACCCTTTTCAGGAAGTTAAAATCAAGGCTCTGCCACCCATTGATACTTCCGAATATAAAGTACGTGACCGCGTCAAACTCAAGGAACAACTTGAAAAAGTCATGGGCGCTGCCTACGCGGAGCTAAAAGATGAGTGATCCTCAACTTAATGTATGTCCACTCGGGGGACTGGGTGAAATCGGCCTGAACTGCATGATCCTCGGCACGGCTGAAAGTGCTGTAGTGGTCGATTGCGGCCTTATTTTTCCTGACGACGCTCTTTTCGGAGTGGACATAGCCATTCCTCGCTTCGACCATATCCTGGCCCAAAAAGACATTCTTAAAGGTATTGTGCTTACCCACGGCCATGAGGACCACATCGGTGCCCTGCCGTGGCTTCTTCCTTATATAGATGTTCCGGTCTACGGCTCAAAGTTCACCCTCGGACTGGTGGCAAACAAACTCCGCGAACATAATCTTGAAGATTACGTTGAACTACGCGAAGTTAAGCCCCATGACCGAATAAAAATGGGCGACATGACTTTCAATTTTTTCCCAGTCTGCCACTCAATCATTGATGGGTTCGCACTGGGTATTGAAACTCCAGTTGGTCGAGTGGTTCACACTGGTGATTTCAAGATAGACCGCAATCCGCTTGACGGGCATGCCACTGATCTTGAATCCATTGCTAAATTTTCCGAACAGGGCGTAACCCTGCTTTTCTCTGATTCCACCAACGTGGAACAGGAAGGACACGCCCTCACTGAAAGTGAAATCAAGAACTCCATGCGTGAACTTTTTGAAGAAGCGGAAGGCCGTATTCTAGTCACGCTATTCTCCAGTCACATCCAGCGCATGCAGGAAATTTTCGATCTTGCCGTGGAAACCGGGCGTAAGGTCGGGGTTAGCGGCAAATCCCTTGCTCGCAACATTGATCTGGCCCGCGACCTTGGAAAACTACGTTTTCCGGGCGGAACACTTATCGATATAGAAGACCTGCCCGACTATTGCGACGATGAGATAGTGCTACTGGTAACCGGATCACAGGGCGAATCCTTGGCCTCTCTTTCACGTCTTTCTACTGGGGACCACCGTCAGCTTTCCATTAAGGAAGGCGATCTGGTACTCATGTCCTCGCGTTTTATTCCCGGCAATACCAAGGCCATCACCCGGGTAATCAACAGACTCTACAAGCTCGGCGCGGAAGTCCTTTATGAAAAAGTTCAGGGCATCCATGCATCAGGGCATGCTCACCGCGAAGAACTGCGTACCATGCTGGAAACAGTGCGCCCCAAATATTTCATCCCGGTCCACGGCGAATACAGACACCTGATCAAACACTCACGCCTTGCAGTTGAGACCGGAGTCGCCCCAGAACGCGCACTGGTTATCGAAGACGGAGAACCGGTAACCTTCCTGCTGCATGGAATTCGTTTTGAAGAAAACGTTCCCGTACAATGCACTCTTGTAGACGGCAAAGGCGTCGGCGACGTGGGACAGACCGTACTCAAAGAACGCCAGTTACTGGCCGGGGAAGGTCTGGTTATTGTAGCTCTCGTGCTTGATGTTAACACCGGGGAAATCCTGAAAGGGCCTGAAGTGACCTCCAAGGGTTTCGTTTTTGAACAGACGTATTCACACCTGCTGGAAGACGCCAAATGCATTGTACTTGATGTTTTTGAGAACATTCCTCCGGGACATACCAACAAGCTCAAGGAACGTATCCGCTCCGCCCTACGTCGATTTTTCCGCAAGGTACTGGGCCGTGACCCCGTGGTCATCCCCCTTGTCATCTCCCTGACCGGAGATGAAGACAAAGACATTGATGCCAAATGCGAGAAGTGCATGCTCTAAAAATCCAAACCTTATTTGGATGATTTCCCCATTTGTGCTATTTTTATTTTTGCGACTGAACCAGATCATGCCGGGAGTTTAAATGAAAGTTTACAGAATCAGACATGGCGAGCAGGTGTTTTATGCCACTCAGGAAGACGGGCATTTCAAAAGCCTGGCTACAGGGCAGCCCGGTTCCGTACCTATCCCGGCTTCGGAATGCATAATCCTGCCTATTGTGGTTCCTTCCAAAATAGTTTGTGTGGGCCTAAATTACAAAGCCCATGCCGCAGAACTGGACATGAAAATTCCTGATGAGCCAATGATCTTTCTTAAGCCGCCCTCTGCGATTGTGGGGAACCATGATGCAATTGTTATCCCCTCCTCCTCTCAACAGGTGGATTATGAAGGCGAACTGGCTATAATCATGGGGCAGACAACTAAAAATGTACTTCCACAGGATATTACACCGCTAATTTTCGGGTACGCCTGCGCCAACGACGTGACCGCAAGGGATTTCCAGCGCAAGGACACACTCTTCACCAGGGCTAAGGGATTTGATACCTTTGCTCCGGTCGGCCCCTGCATTGAGACCGATATTGATGTCAGCGGACTGGGCATTCGCACTATAGTTAATGATAAGGTCCGGCAGGAAGGCACTGTTGCAGACATGCAGTACAGCCCTGCGGAGCTTGTCAGCTACATCTCACGCATCATGACCCTCAATCCCGGTGACGTAATCATGACCGGCACACCTCCGGGAATCGGCACACTAACCGCCGGGGACCGGGTCGAAGTGGAGATTGAAGGAATCGGCAAACTCAGCAACCCTGTAGTGGATGATGATTCGCTAAAAGCACCGGTTCAGTAATATTTTTCAAAAAAACACGCACCAAGGCTTGATTTCCGAACGGATATCCCGTAAAGGTGCGTAGCCAAATCACACATTCCGGCATCACGATGGGTGCCTGCAACGGTTGCAGGTTCATTACCGCCGGAATGGAGGAAAAACCCAGGAGGAAATTATGGCATACGTAACTATGAAGCAGATGCTTGAGACCGGTGTTCACTTCGGTCACCAGACCCGCAGATGGAACCCCAAAATGCGCCCTTACATTTTCGGTGCACGTAACGGTATCCACATCATGGATCTTCAGCAGACTGTAAAACTTTTCCGCAAGGCTCACGATTTCATCGCTGACAACGTAGCTAAAGGCGGCAAAGTTCTTTTCATCGGTACCAAACGTCAGGCTCAGGAAGCAATCGCTGCTGAAGCAAGCCGTGCTGGTATGTTCCACGTAACTCATCGCTGGATGGGCGGAACTCTTACCAACTTCCAGACCATTAAGAAAAGCATCGATCGCCTCAAAAAGCTCGAGGAAATGTTCGAAGACGGTTCCATCAAGCGTTTCCCCAAAAAGGAAATCGTAATGATGGGTCGTGAGGTTAAAAAACTTAACCTCGCACTCGGCGGTATCAAAGACCTTAACGGTTCCCCCGCTGTTGCTTTCGTCATCGACCCCAAGCGTGAGCAGATCGCTATTCAGGAATGCCGCAAACTCGGTATCCCTGTAGTTGCAGTAGTAGACTCCAACTGCGATCCCGATATGGTTGACTACATCATTCCCGGTAACGATGACGCTATCCGCGCCATCAAGCTCTTCGCTTCCCACATGGCTGATGCTTGCCTCGAAGGCGCAGCTCGCCGCAAGGAAGACAAAGCTATGGAAGCAGAAACAACCAAAGCTGCTGAGAAAGCTGTAGAAACTGAAGCTAAAGAAGAAACTCCTCAGGAGGCAAAATAATCATGGCTATTACCGCACAGATGGTTAAGGCCCTGCGCGAAAAAACCGGCGTAGGAATGATGGATTGCAAAAAAGCTCTCGCTGAATGCGATGGTAATGAAGAAAAAGCAATCAAGCACCTGCGTGAAAAAGGTCTCGCCAAGGCAGCTAAAAAAGCAGGCCGCGCAACCAGCGAAGGTCTGGTTGGCACCTACACCCACAGCAACGGCAAACTCGTTGCTATGGTTGAGCTCCAGTGCGAAACTGACTTTGTTGCTAAAGCTGAACAGTTCATCCAGCTTTCCAAAGACCTCGCTATGCAGGTCGCAGCAACCAGCCCGGTTTGTGTAAAGCCCGAAGATCTGCCTCAGGATCTGCTGGAAAAAGAAAAAGACATCTATCTCCAGCAGGCAATTGCCGAAGGCAAGCCTGAGAATATTGCTCAGAAGATCGTCGAAGGACGTATCAATAAATACTACAAGGAAGTCTGCCTTCTTGAACAGCCCTTCATCAAGGACGACAAGAAGACCATTAAAGACCTCCTCAACGACACTATCGCAGTTCTCGGTGAGAACATGAAAATCGGCCGCTTCGCCCGCATCAATCTCGCGGAAGCAGCAGCCGAAAGCGAAGCTGAATAAGACGTCATTAAAACGGGCCGCAAGGCCCGTTTTTTTTGTCCTTTTTTTAACAAGCGCAAACACACTTACCAAGGACAGGTTTGAAACAGACACCAATTGCCCCTCACTGCACCGGAAAGCCGCGAAAACGAACTCCCCTTCACAAGCGAACCCAGCAAAAAAGACTGAAGGAAGTTCAGCGGTGGATATTTTTCTAAGCTCAAATCAATACGGACATGGCCGTATGGGTTTGAGCTTTTTAAAGGGGCAATTTTCACCTGATCGATTACCTGAAGCGGGATTTTCTGGTAACATCGGGCAACTAAATCAGAAACGGATAACAACGATTTTTTATATAGCCGGAAACAGGAGGGAAGCCCCCTCCTACGCCAGAGAAATCAACTTCCGGCTACTTTATCTACTCATAACCGGACAAGATCCGCGGAAAAACGGGAGAAACTATGGACAAATTGCGCTATTCACGGGTAATGATCAAACTCAGCGGTGAGGCACTTGCAGGTGACCAGCAGTTCGGTATCAAACCTTCAGCAATCAGCCAGTTTGCAGGCGAAATTGCGGAAGTTGCCAAGAAAGGACTTCAGGTTGCCTTGGTCATTGGCGGCGGTAATATTTTTCGCGGCATGTCTGATTCTGCAAAAGGCATGGATCGCGCTTCCGCCGACTACATGGGGATGCTTGCTACCATCATGAACGCACTTGCTGTTCAGGATGCCCTTGAAAAGCTGGGATGCGATACAAGGGTTATGTCCGCTATTCCCATGCAGGCCGTGGCCGAGCCTTATATCCGCCGCAGGGCCGTCCGCCACCTTGAAAAAGGCAGGGTGGTCATTTGTGCAGCCGGAACCGGTAACCCGTATTTCACTACCGATACCGCAGCAGCACTCAGGGCCATGGAACTGAAGACTGAAGCCATCATCAAGGCGACAAAGGTTGACGGTGTCTACGACAAAGACCCGATGAAACACGACGATGCAGTAAAATTTGAATCTATCACCTACCTTGAAACTCTGGAAAAGAGACTGGGCGTAATGGACTCCACCGCCACTTCACTGGCTATGGACAACGACATGCCCATCATTGTTTTCAACCTTTTCGAGAAAGGAAACATTGAAAGGGTTGTGAAAGGTGAGCAGATCGGAACAATTGTTCACGGAGGATAATAATGATTAATGAAGTTCTTGCCGACGGCAAAAAAAGAATGGAAGGCGCGCTGACCGCACTGGTAAACGATTTCGCAAAACTGCGCACCGGTCGTGCGGCCACCTCGCTGGTGGATAGCATTTCCGTTGACTATTACGGAACCCCCACTCCCATCAACCAGATGGCTTCTGTTTCTATCCCGGATTCCCGCACCATTGCCATTCAGCCCTGGGATAAAGGAGCTTTCCCCCTTATTGATAAAGCCCTGCAACAGTCTGATCTCGGCCTGAACCCCGTTAATGATGGTGTCATGCTGCGTATTACCATTCCGCCCCTCACTGAGGAACGCCGTAAGGATCTGGTAAAAATCGCTAAAAAGTACACTGAAGACTCTAAAATAGCCCTGCGTAACGTACGCCGCGACATGAACGATACCCTGAAGAAGCTGGAAAAAGACAAGGATATTTCCGAAGATGAACAGCGCAAAGCTCAGGATGACGTTCAGAAAATCACTGACGACTACGTCAAGAAATGTGATGTAGCATGCGGCGAAAAAGAAAAGGAAATTCTGGAAATCTAATACAATGATGCCCCGACATTTAGCCGTCATTATGGACGGCAATGGACGGTGGGCACAGGCCCGTGGTCTTTCCAGAAGCGAAGGTCACCGGGCTGGAACAGAAGCGGCTAGAAATATCGTCACCCGATGCCGGGAACTCGGCATCGAATATCTGACCCTATACACCTTTTCCAAGGAGAACTGGGCCAGACCGAAAGATGAAATCAGCACGCTTTTCGACCTGCTGACAGTTTTCCTTAAAAAGGAATTGTCCAGCCTGCGCGAGCAGGGCATACGCCTGAATATACTGGGGGAGCTCTCTGAGTTCCCCTTCGGCGTAAGGCAGGTTGTGGCCCACACCATTAAAAAAACGGAAAACTGCAAGTCCATGACCCTTAATCTGGCCTTGAATTACTCAGGGCGGGACGAATTGGTGCGGGCCTGCAAGAAAATGATTTCTAATGGTATCAGTGAAGACAAAATAACCGAGGAATCACTGTCCGACTACCTGTACACAGCCGGACAGCCGGACCCGGACCTGATAATCCGCACCAGCGGAGAGCAAAGATTATCTAACTACCTGCTCTACCAAGCCGCTTACTCGGAATTATACTTCACTGATGTTTACTGGCCGGACTTCAGTCCTGAAGAGTTGGATAAAGCTCTGGAGGACTACGCTCGACGGCAACGTCGCTTTGGTAAAACCGGCGAACAAATTTAAGAAACAAACTCTAGTTTAAAATCCCGTGAAGGTAATCTTCACGGGTTTTTTTTTAATGTCCTCCTCCCTATCATCAAATTATCTCCCACAAATTCATTTTTTTATCGACAAAATCAGGTAAACTACTTTATTCTATTTAGAAAACATGCAATAAAGCCACTTTTGGAATGATTTTTAAAATCTTCCAATTACGCATATCTTATCGACCAGCGCGTTCACATGGATACAGGGAGGTTTTTCATGTCATCAAGATTGGTTTCCAGCCTGATAGTCTGCCTAACAACCTGCTTGCTAGTTGCGGGCTGTGTTCCCAAAAAAACACGACAAAATAATGCCGTAAAAACAACAGTTAGGACTGAAACCGTTGTTGTAACACCTATTGTCACTGGTAAAGCTCTTGTGAAAACCAATGTCCGTGAAGTGTCATCTTCTAAAGCTGATATAGTAGATATCCTTGCCAAAAACACGCAGGTGGAACTTATCGGCAAAAACGGGAACTGGTACAAGATCAAGCGTATGGACGACAGCGGAAAGCCCGGTTTCGTCTACCATAAACTGGTCAATCTTGATTTCGGAAATTACCTTGGCACACGTGGTAGAAACAAAGAAAAGGCGGTTGTCTATACGGCCCCGAACCGCAAATCGCCCACGGTACGTATCCTCTCACCGCAAACAACCTTTGATATCCTGAACATTGAAAACGACTTTTACCAGATCAAAGGTGAAGATTTCGAAGGCTATGCCCTCACCAAAGTGTGTGTAGCCAATCCACTCAGCCCTATCGCCAAGACTGAAACCAGAACTTTCACAGATCAGGCTCCTTGTCCCGTACAGCAAAAACCTCATAAAACAGTTGCTGCAAAACCTAAAAAGAAAAAAATTCAACCTAGAATTAATACCAAAACCAAGAAAAAAACCACCGTTAAAAAAAGTAGCGGAGACAACCAAGCCGCTATGGCCTTATTCGGGGCATTCGCATCCGCCCTTTTGGGAGGGGGACAGCAGAACATGCAGGCCCAGCAACCTCAAAGTACCAATGATGCCATTATAGATATCCTTAAAAATCTGGATACAAGTAAAGAACTGGCCAAAAAAACAGTTGAAATTCGCGAGCAGATGCTGGCAGCGCTTAATGAAACCCGTGCCCTGCAATCACTGGTAGGCGCAACTGTCTCCGCTATGAATCAGAATTACAAGGCGGCAGCCGACACCGCGCGCGGCGTTAGCTCCACCGGCATGAAAAAAATCTCCATCAAGGCCTTCATCAAAGACCTTTCATACGAACCCACCGACTCCATTGAAGGGGCAGCTGTAAAAATTGCCCAAAACGGTAAAATGCTTAAGGAACTGGAAAAACAAATCAAGTCTGAAGCTGCTGATTTTTCACAGCTCAATACGCAACAAATCCAGAACCTCGATTCCATTATCGGTTCTTTTTCCACCAACCTACACGCATCCAACGCGCTTTATGACATGAGCATGGACAAATCCGGCAACGTCATCCTGAGTATTGACCGGGCCATGGGGTCATACGCTGAAAAAGGCGAACAAATGAGTGCGGAGGTCACCAAACAATTAACAATCATAGGCCTTTCCATTGCAGAACTTGTTGCCCAGATAAGTAACGCCCAAAACAATCCTGCTGGTGCAATAGCGGCACTCCCAAGACTTATGGATACTATGGATCAATTTCAGACCCTCCAAGGTTTGTTTGACGACTTCGAAACTGATTTTAACTATATTGAACAAAATTCATCAGTTATCACACGGCAGGGTAAGGATATCAGTAGTATTATCATGACCGCACGGCGCAAAAATACGCAGGTAACTACCATGCTTGAATCTTACTACCAACAAAAACTGGCCTTAAGTAGCAGACTGAAAAAGAAGCTGGCCACTCAGGCCGCATCCGGCTTTCAACAAGTGGAACAAAAAGCCTCCTCTGTTGCTCTGGCCGAAGACATGTTAGATTAGACGAAAGAAAAAAAGGAGTATCCTCATGAAAAGAACACTTATGCTCATCCTCTGTTCCTTACTGCTGCTTGCATTTACCGGTTGCGGGAAAAAATTTACCCATGCCCAATCCGCCAAGACCTCCATGCATGACGTAGGCGAATCCGCCGGGGACCTGAAAGATGAGACTGAATCCTCCAAGCACAAAACTGAAGAGATCAAGGACACAGAAGCTCAGGACAGTGTTGAAGGACACCAGTGGTAAAAGCATGATCCGTCTATTGTGTATCATTCCGGTTCTGCTGAGCATACTGCTTAGTCCCGCATGGTCAGAAGCGAAGGAACTTTTTATTATTTCCCCTGCTATAGGCAAGGTGCGCAATAAAGAAAATGACAGGCACAAAGCGGAACTGGAAGTTATCCTGAAAGACAAAAATTTCAAAAAATCACTACGCAAGGGAGTGATGGGATTCCTCAAACGCGCAGCCGCTAAAAATGAAGGGGTAAAAATAAAAAGAGCCGGGTTCGGAGATAAATTTGACCCGGAAGCCATCCTCGTACCCTTACTCTTTGTTGATAATGTAATTTCCTTTGTGGATGAATATGGTTCTGCAGAACAACGGCTGTACAAGGGAAGAGTCTATATCGGCCTGAACTTCCTGCTTTTTCAAGCAAAGTCCGAATCACTGGTATACTCCGCCCCCATGCTCATATCTGTTCCCTATCTAGATAAAACCAAAAATTTCAGCCTTGAACCCCTTGCCGGACAAATAAGGGCTTCCATTGTGGAATTCTTCACTGACCGCAAAAGGCTCAAAGCTGATGCGCAAGATGAGCTTGGCAAATGTCTCGCCAACATGGACTATCTGTTTTCAACCAAAACCTGCGCTATCAACGACATATCCCTTTCCAAAGGGACACTCAAACGCATCCAGAATCCAGCCAAATATAAATCACTGGCCCAAATGTTGGCTTCACAGGCCCTTTCGCAAGAAATGATGGTCTTGCCTCCCAAGACAAGATTCAACGCCATTCGTAGGGGACTGCATGCTTCGGTTTCTATGTTCGGGGTATCCTTTCAGCAGGGTTCGGATAAATCCGGTTTCTCGGAAAGAGACAATGTCTACCAAACCAGTATGCGCATGCCCAAGCCGGAAACCAAATTCAGCTTGACCATCAAAACCGGGACCAAAGATAATGATCTCGGTCCATTTATTGAACGCAACTACACCACCGCAGCCTACCTGCAAGGTAACGGTGATATCATAAAATGCATCAAGGCAGTAGATGCAACTATCGCCAAGGATCATACCTCAGTGTCGGATGTGAACTACTACAACAGCCTGATCAACGCCCTTTCCGATCTGGATTCCTGCAAACGGTAACCGGAACGCAGCCAAGGAGTTTCCATGCAAAAGAGATCAACAATTTCAATCATCATTTCTGCCCTGCTGGTGCTGTCCTTTGCCACCACCGGAATATGCGGAAGCAAAGACGGGTATAAAATTTACAAAAAAACCGGAAAGCCAACCATCGTATTTTCACTGGTGCCACGTATCAAGGGGGAAAATCTTTCCCCGCAGGAATGCGAAAACCTGATCCGTAACCTGAACAAGTCCCTGCAACAGGAGTTCAACGAGGCCGGATTTCAAACCCACCGTGACCGCATGATAACCGGATTCCTGCTTGATTCCTGCAAACGCTCCTACGCGACCTCGCAGCAGACAGTAACTGAAGACGAAATAATAAGCATAGCCCGCGACAACGCAGTAGATTACGTTGTCATCGGCGCATCGGAAGTGGATATTGAATATGATGAGGATTATGAGCAATACTCCGCACTGGTGGACATCAACGGAGATTTTCTCGGAGTGGAATTTGATCCGCCCACCTCATACGCCCTGAACCTGACCGGGGAATACATGCACCCCAAAAAGGATAGGCTGATCAAGCTGGCAGTTATCGATATTGCGCGTAAAATTGCCCGTCTGAGAACTATCGATACCGTACTAACCCATTGGCAGGAAAACAATAAGAAGAGATAAACGGATCAGCAGAACGTAACAACAACACAAAAGTCCCGTCATACGATTTATGACGGGACTTGATTTTTAATCAAAAAGCACATACAAACATACTCTGCAAGACTTTATTCTATGTCTTTATCTTATTTTTCATCTCTCAAACAATGAACACCATCACAACCTCGGAGGATCGAATGAAATCTTGGATTATCAAGATTGCCCTTTTGTTATGTATTGTAGTATTCATTCCCGCCACTGCATCTGCTGGCGATAAAATTAAATTCGGTGTTCCACCATGGCCCGGAGTCACAGTTAAAAGCAACGTTGTCGTACAGCTGCTCTCAGCAATGGGCTATGAAAGCGAAATGCTCGAAGTCGGCCCTCCTATTATATATAAGAGCATGACACAAAATGATATGGACGTATTTCTTGCAGGGTGGACTCCACAACAAAACCCCATGCTCGATCCTTTGGTAGAGAAAGGTCAGGCAGTCAAGGTGCGCACAAACTTGAGCGATGCCCTTATCGGCATGTGTGTTTCAAAACAGGCATGGGACGGAGGAGTACGCTCTGTTGACGACCTGAATAAACACGCCGCTAAATTCGACAAAACCATTTACGATATTGAACCCGGATCAGGCATGCATACAGCCGTGGAAGGTATGATCAAAAATAATATCGGCCAGCTTAAAGAATGGGAACATGTCGGCACAACCACTCCGGTTATGCTCGCCGAAGCTCAAAGCCGTATTAAAAGCAACAAGTGGGTTGTTTTCGGTTGCTGGAAACCTCATTGGATGACAGTTCAGATGGACATTCGTTTCCTTGAAGGAGTTCCCGGAACAGAAGACCTGATCAGTTCATGCGACGTGTACACTGTAACCCGCGCAGGATTTGCTAAAGAATATCCCCAGATTCAGAAAATGCTCGAAAACTTCACGGTTTCCGCCCAGACCCAAAGCGAATGGATTAACGATCACGGATATAAAAATCAGGAAGCTGCGGATGTTGCCTCCAATTGGATTGCAAACAACCTGACGGTAGTAAAAAAATGGCTGGCAAACGTCAAAACAGCCGATGGTAACGACGCTTTTGAAGCAGTTAAAGCCAAGTATAGTAAATAAATTTATCCACATAATTCAAAAAAAGGGAGTGCCGAAATCGGCACTCCCTTTTTTTGTATCGTTCATGGACAAAATATCATTCTTCCAACTGCGAAGGATCAAGTTCAGCCTTGGCGTAATCCATATACAAGCCGGAGTCGATAAAGAGATTGCAGACCTCTCCGTCTATGTGCTTATCCTTAACCATGAATCCCAAGATCTTGATGGCCTGCGAAAGCTTCATGGGTTTCTTATACGGCCTGTCCTTGGCTGTCAGGGCTTCAAAAATATCCGCGACCGCCATTATCCGAGCCTGCAAGGGCAGGTCATCCTCAGACAACCCTTTGGGATACCCGGAACCATCCAACTTTTCATGGTGTCCGGCAGCAAATTCAGGAACACGGGAAAGCCGCTTAGGAAACGGCAACCGGGAGAGCATTTCATGGGTAATTGCCGCATGACTCTCAATGATCTTTCGTTCCTTATCGGTAAGGGTCCCCTTCCTTATACAAAGATTTTTAACCTCATTTTCGGTCAGCCAGTTGAAAGTTTCACCATTGCTTTCGTAGGTACGGGCGGCAATGCCCTCCACTCTGGCGATACGGTCATCCGACATAAATTCTTTGGGAATATTGCATGTATTTATAAACTGGCGGTCTTCCTCAACCTGCTCAAGCTCAACAGCATAACGCATCTCGATTTCAACCAGCGTAGAAGAATCGGCCCCATTTGATAAGACGGCAACAGTTTCTTCAAGCTGCCTGTTTTTGATGGTTTCACTGATCAACCTGAATCTGGCATCGACCATCTCAGACCTGTCAAAAATTGTTTCCAGCTTAGTGGATTTATCTACCACATGCTCAGGAATGGAAATCTTACCCACATCATGCATCCATGCAGCTAACTTCAGCTCCTCAAGCTCATCAACAGTAAAATTAACTTCAGCATACTTACCCTCAGTAAGGGAATTAACCTTCTCGGCAATCATCATGGTGATGGTCACCACCCTTTCAATATGACCGTTGGTATAAGGGGATTTGGCATCAATAGCTGCGGCAATACTCTGGATTACGGAATAAAGCAGATCTTTAAGACCCTGAATAAGCTGGGCATTAGTCAGAGCAATGGCAGCCTGCGAAGCCAGAGATCCCACAATATCAACCACTCCGGGCGAGAATTCGATAACCTCGCCCTCTTCATCAAGGGCGTTGAGTAATTGCAGAACCCCGATAATATCCTGTTCATGATTTTTCAAAGCCAATACAAGCATTGATTTGGAACGGTATCCGGTGGCGGCGTCGTATTTGCGCGGGCCGGTGAAATCAAAACCTTCGGCTTCATAAACATCTGCGATATTAATCGTTTCCCCGGTCAGCCCGCAATAAGATGAAACGTTGGACTTATTAGGCTTGTTCCCTGAAGTATAAAGAGGCACCGCTGGCAAGGTAATTTCATTACCGCTGGTACCGCCCATGCGCACCTGCATGGTGTCATTCTGGAGAATAGAAAATTCAAGTTTGCGTCCTTCACGGTCCACTACGTAGAGAGTTCCGGCGTCAGCCTTGGTCAAAACACGCGCCTCGTCGACAATCATCTCCAGCAACCGTTCAAGGCGGGTCTCACCAGACAGAGCCAACCCGATCTCAGTCAACCGTTCAACAAGATCATCATTAACGCCACAACCCTTTGCAAACACACCTTCGATATCCCGGCCCAACCTGCTGATAACAGCATGATGCTCCGTGCCCTGAAAATCGCTTAATGCTTTTTCCAAAATCTTTTGTAGCCCTTCCGCTCCGGAAGATGCATTTCCACTCCGTAACACCATCCCCTCCTGCAAGGATCAACATCCTGAAAAACAGACCACAATATAGAGCAAATAACCAACACAAGATCAATATAAGACTGACAATTTGTATATAACCTATCCACACGTAGAACAAGCTATTACTCTGATATTTATTTTATTTAGCATAGCATAAAGAATAAAGCTCTGAAACCACTCTCAACCTTTTTTGAAAAAGAATAAAGTGTATGTAGATTCTTTGTGGCTTTGAAATAATTAATATGGAAAAATAACTGTCAACGGCTTGCCCGCTATCTATTAATGAATTATAAAAATGAAGTTTTTTTGTACGATTAACCAAAATCCGCTTCCAACTGGCACTGATTTTTACTTCTTTCGGAGACATGGAACTTCCCCAAAAATAGCGGGAAAACGTCTTTCAAAAGCAGTATTCATATATTTTAATTGCATTTTGTGGAAATTTTTTAACAGAGGACTTCATGCCTTTAAGCAGCCTTCAGAAACGAATCATCACCTCCCTGCTCTTAGTTGCAGCTCTTGCCACAGCCCTCATAATGGGCGGCCATGTTTTAACCGGCGGGCTGGCTATTTTCTGTACCATCGCCCTTCACGAATTTTATGCCATGTTCTGGCAGGACAGTTCACATCTAGCTTCAAGGATAGTGGGTATGGCTGCCGGAGCAGGAATAATCCTGACATCCGCAGCGGTCTCCCCGGTCTGGATGCTTTTGATTATGCTGGGGGCTTTCTGGCTGTTCAACTTCCGCTTCCTGTTTTCATTCAGCGCAAAGCCTGATCAGGCCACCTACCATGACAGTCTGGTTCTCTTTGCCGGATTGGTTTACATTCCCGTGACTATGCAGTTCATGACTTCCATGAGCAGCTGGGAAATTCTTTTCGTACTTCTTGCAGCCTCTTCTTCAGATACGGCTGCTTTTTATGCCGGGACTTTCTTCGGCAAAAAGAAAATATGGCCTCAGATCAGCCCCAAGAAATCATGGGCCGGATCAATGGGTGGATTTTCCGGATGCATACTCTGCTGCACCCTGTACGGCTATTTTTTCGGACATGCCCCGGTTCTATACTGGATGGGCCTCGCGGCAATGCTTAACATTGCATCCCAGATGGGTGATTTTTTTGAGTCCGCCCTTAAACGCAAACTTCAAATCAAAGATTCCGGAAAAATCCTTCCGGGACACGGTGGAGTTCTGGACCGCATCGACAGTCTCGTGCTTGCTCTTCCTGTATATATTCTGGCAAGACAGATTCACTCTTTCTTCTAAACAGGGCCCTAAGCCTATAAACAAGACGGATAAACAGACTTGCAAACATATATTTCTCCATGGCCGGCAAAAGCAACATTACCGGATTTCCCCAGATCAATTTCTATTCTGGGCAGCACCGGCTCTATCGGAACCAGCACCCTCAAAGTAATTGAGCAGCACCCGGACCTTTTCAAAGTAACCGCTCTTGCCGGAGCCAGAAATGCAAAACTGCTGGCTGAACAGGCTATCAAGCATCGCCCCCAGTATCTCGCTGTGCTCAATGATGAAGCAGCCGCAGAACTGAAAGGCCTTCTGCCTGCTGACTACAAACCGGAAATACTGACCGGCCCAGCTGCGTACATTACTCTTTCCGAGCTTGATGAAGTTTCGCTGGTGCTCTCCTCCATCGTGGGAGCAGCCGGTTTTGAACCCACTCTCGCCGCCGCAAAAAAGGGTAAAATGATCGCACTTGCCAACAAGGAATCCCTTGTACTCGGCGGTCATATCATCCGTGATGCCTGCCATCGCACAGGCGCAACCATCCTTCCGGTGGATTCCGAACACAACGCCCTCTTTCAGGGACTGGCCGGACATGACGGAGAGGAAGTAAGCAGGTTGATCCTGACCGCTTCAGGAGGACCTTTCCGTGGCAAATCAAAAGAATTTCTCGAAACAGTAACCCGTGATCAAGCACTGGCCCATCCCAACTGGGATATGGGTGCAAAAATCAGCATTGATTCCGCGACCCTCATGAACAAAGGGCTGGAATTTATTGAAGCCTGCCATCTCTACGGCCTTCCGCCCGAACAGGTGGACGTAGTGGTTCATCCGCAATCCATTATTCACTCTTTAGTGGAATACGTGGACGGTTCGCAACTAGGACATCTCGGTGTGCCGGACATGCAGATCCCCATTGCATTCTGCATGTGCTTTCCCCAGCGAGTCCCATTGAAACTCAAACCGCTGAACCTAGCGGAAGTAGGAACTCTGACCTTTGAAAAGCCGGACCTCGAAGTTTTCCCCTGCCTGAAGCATGCGGCGGATTCTTTTTCGGCCGGACAGAGCCACCCCATCGTGCTCAACGCAGCCAATGAAATAGCTGTAGACCTTTTCCTGAAAGAAAAGATCCGCTTTCTGGACATTCCGGCCATCATTGGCAGGGCACTGGAAGCCCATTCCGGATGTGATGTAAGCGAAGCTGGCGCGGTTCTAGAACTGGACATCAAAACCAGACGGGATGTGATGGACTCCATCGTCTAAGGAAAAATTATGTCTTGGATAGTTGATTTTATTCTGGTCCTCGGCGGACTGATTTTCTTCCACGAACTTGGACACTTCCTTGCGGCCCGCATGCTCGGCATCGGCGTAAAGACCTTTTCTTTGGGCTTCGGCCCAAGATTGGCCGGTTTTACATGGGGAGCAACCAACTACCGTCTCTCCCTGATTCCCCTTGGCGGCTATGTAAGCCTAGCCGGGGAAGAACGGGATATGAACGAGGACAACGGGTTCAACGAAAAAGAACTTTTCATGAACCGTCCGCCGTGGCACCGTATGATAGTGGTTGCGGCAGGTCCTATATTCAACTTTGTCCTTGCATGGCTTATTTTCTGGGGAATTATCCTCAGCAACGGACAGATGGGACTGGCTCCCAAAGTAGGCCAATTGCAACCGGGCAGCCCGGCCATGAAGGCCGGTATTGAAGTCGGAGATAATGTCCTTTCCATTGAGGGGCACAAAATTGTGTTCTGGTCTGACCTTGCGGAAACAATCCAGACCAGCCAGTCCGACACCCTTGATTTCATCATTGACCGCGACGGCAACGTCAAAGACATTTCCGTCAAACCGCAGATTCAAGAACTTAAGAATATTTTCGGCGAAACCATCCGCAGACCTGTTGTTGGCATTGTGGCTTCAGGGGATTCCAAAACCGTTGAAATGGACGGAATGGATGGAGCTGTTGCCGCAGCGGAACAGACCTGGAACGTAACCAAACTGATCTGCACCAGCATCGTCAAGATGGTTGAACGGGTCGTGCCCATGGATTCTATCGGCGGGCCAATCATGATTGCGCAGGCCATTAAGCAGCAATCCGAGCGCGGACTGCTGGAACTGCTCCAGTTCACCGCCTTTATCAGCATCAACCTCGGGCTGCTCAACCTGCTGCCCATCCCGGTGCTGGACGGCGGACATCTGCTGTTTTTCAGCCTTGAAACCATCCTGCGTAAACCGCTTAACGAAAAGCTTCAGGGCGCAGCAACCCGCGTGGGACTGCTGCTATTGCTCTGCCTGATGGCATTTGCAATTTTCAACGATATAGTACGAACATTAAGCAGCAAATGAGTTTATCCATAGATAACAATGAAGACCTTCTGTTAGCCATTAACGGCGCAGAGGAAACTTTACAGATAGTACTGGCTCGCCGTGCAGAGGATGAAGAATCATATTCTTTATTGGAAACTAAGAAATTGGTTGTGCCGGGGCGCTCGGTCAACTTTCTGGTTCCTTCCATCCGGGATTCCCTGAAACTTTTCGGCTACGATGCCGGAAAGATTTCCCGCATTGCCATTGCGGCCGGACCGGGGAGCTTTACCGGACTACGCCTTACTTTTGCAGCCGCTGCCGGACTTTCTGCGGGAAGCGGCTGCCCGGTATGTGCCATGGAATATCTACCTATTGTAGCTAAAGGGGCGGCCCTTGTCAGCGGCCTGCCTGTCTGGGCCGTCACCCATTCCAGAAGAATGCAGGTCTACCTTCAAGGATTTGAACCTATCAATGAGAATGGCAGTTTAAGCTCCATCACTCCGCCTCTTCCGGTCACAATTCAGGAAGCCGCGGAGGTTATTTTATCTTATGGGCAGAAAAATGCTATGCTGGTCGGAAGCGGACTGCTGAAAAACAAAACCTTCTTTGACGAATTTCTGGCCGACAATCCCCAATACTCAGCCATGCCTGCCAGATTCAACATTCCAGGAGAACAGGACATACTTGATGCAGCCGTAGAGGCTGAATATTCATATGAAATGCCCATGCCCATGTACCTTCGGGGATCAGATGCTGAAGAAAATCTGGAAGCAATAACCCGTAAACGGGGCATCTCCCTTGAAGCAGCCCGGGAGCAGCTAAAGGACATTACACCCCGCTAACTTTTTTTTATTAAAATTAATATTCTTAGAAGGGATCTCCATAAACGGAGGTCCCTTTTTTTATTGAAAAAACAAAAAAAACACCAGAACCCTAAAGTAATCTAAGTTTCAGACGATCAAGTAGGCACGAAGAACCAGTATGGCTTTGTGAACCTTTCGTTCCAAGGCAATGTTTTTGGCAAGGAAGCCAAAGATCACTTTTCAAGGAGGAAAACATGTCCTTAGTAATTAACCACAACTTGATGGCGATGAATGCTTCGCGCAACTTGCAGGAATCATACGGCAACCTCGGTGTATCAACCCGTAGACTTTCTTCAGGTCTTCGTGTTGGAACCGCGGCTGACGATGCTGCAGGTCTCGCAATTCGCGAACTTATGCGCGCAGACATCAAGTCACTCAACCAGGGTATCCGTAACGCCAACGATGCAATTTCAATGATCCAGACCGCTGACGGCGCTCTCGGTGTTATTGATGAAAAGCTCATCCGTATGAAGGAGCTTGCAACTCAGGCCGCAACCGGTACCTACAACTCTGACCAGCGTCTGATCATCGACTCCGAATATCAGGCCATGGCTTCAGAAATTACCCGTATTGCGAATGCAACTGACTTTAACGGCATTCACCTGCTTAATGGTAACGTCTCCGGTGCTCACAGCGGTGCTGGCGTACAGTCTACTGGTAAGATCAAGGTTCACTTTGGTACTGCAAACGACTCCGCCGAAGACTACTATTATGTTTCCATTGGAACCTCCACAGCATCAGCGCTTGGTGTAGGTCTTGCTGCCAACAACTCCATTTCCACCCAGCAGATAGCGCAGGAATCCCTGGATACGCTGAATAATGCGATCATCTCCAAGGATAAGATCCGTGCTAACCTCGGTGCCTTGCAGAACAGGCTGGAAAACACCATTACCAACCTGTCCATCCAGGCTGAAAACATCCAGGCTGCGGAATCCCGCATCTCCGATGTTGACGTTGCAACTGAAATGACTGAGTTCACCCGCAACCAGATCCTGACCCAGTCCGCTGTGGCTATGCTCTCGCAGGCGAACAGCATGCCCAGAATGGCAATGCAGCTCATCGGTTAATAAACCTAGCGCAGCATAAGCATTCTGACCAAGTCAGACTAAAGAGGAAAGCCGGGCCCGGTCCAATCGGACCCGGCTTTCAGCTTAGCTGAGACTAAGCACTTCAGAACCATTAACATTACTTAATCAATCATTAACGTTTGGCACTCTGATTGCATCAGATGAGGTGAGAATAGAACCAGGGAAAAAATTTCCCGGAGAACATTATGTCTGATTACACCTCAGGAAATATCAACTTTACCGGACTCGGGTCCGGAACAGACTTCCAGTCACTCATCGACGGGCTGATCAAGCTTGAACGAGTCCATATTAACAGACTCGAAAGCTGGAAAAGCACGTGGAGTGATAAAGTTGAAAAATTTCAGGAACTAAACACCGCCCTACTCGGCTTGCAGACTTCACTCAAGTCCATGGATACTCTTGATGAGTTCATGAGCAAGACTGTGAGCACTTCTGACTCAGACGTAGCCACTGCTACAGCAAATAGCGAAGCAACCGTCACATCCCACACAGTTGAAGTTAATCAACTGGCCCAAAATGATATAATAGTTGGATACCACGGTACGGCCTCCGAAAAAGATACATATTTTACCTCCACTGGAGAATTCACATTTTCCTACGCTGGAGAATCAATTACGCTCAGCAATATTCCCGCAGGAACCACCTTGCAGGGATTTGTCAGCATGATTAATGCCCATGCTGACACTCGTGATAAAATCAGGGCCGCAACCATCAATGATGGTAGCGAAGTCCATTTACAAATTTACGGCCTTGATCTCGGTGCTGAAAATGCTGTCATTCTGTCCAACCTATCTGGAACAGTTTATGATGAGACGGACTTTTATCGCTCTCAAAATGCTCAGAATTCACAAATCAAAGTAGACGGATATCCTTTTTTAGCTGCCCAGTGGATCGAACGCGATACAAATACCGTTGATGATGTTATTCCGGGGGTAACCCTAAACCTGAAAAAAACCACTCCCGCAGGTTCCCCTATCAATATTGGTGTAACAACTGATAAAGAGGGGATGGTCGAAAACGTCCAAAAATTTGTCGACCAAACGAACACTGTCCGGCAAATGATTAAAGACCTGACTTCGGTCACGACTTCATCTGATTCTGCAAAAGGTTCAATCCTGACCGGTAACTACGGTGTCGAACTTTTGGTCGGTCAAAGATTAAAAGACGTAACTGCCAGCAGAGGTATCGGCTTTTCCTGGTTTCATGAAGATCCTGCAACCGGAAACACCTCTGGAGACAGATATTCTGCTCTCTCCCAGTTAGGCATTAAAACCAACGCTGATTCCGGCGGAGCCAACATGGGGCTGCTGGAACTCGATACAGACGAGCTTACCAAAGCTTTGAACGACGATCCGATGGCCGTGGCCAAACTTTTTTCTGCTAACTATTTAGGCGAATCAGAATCTCCGAATCTGACTTATTTGTCCCACATCAGCAATGTTACAGAAGCGGGACAATATAATGTTCAGTACGAAGTCTCCGGTGGCAAGCTTATTTCAGCCTCAATCAACGGGCACACCGCATCAGTTGATTCCACAACATGGCAGATAACTGGAGGAGCGGGTACACCTGCTGCAGGTATGGCTATACGTGTAGAAAACAGGGCGGACGGAGTCTATGGCAACTCCAATACCAAAGCTTCTGACGCCATGAACGTCAACCTGAAATTGGGTAAGATCGGCGAAATGGTCGGTATTCTGGGAGAAATCACCAGCGAAGAAGGTCCTCTTGAGATTCTTCAGGATAACTATGATTCCATCATGAAGAATATCGATAAGAAGATTGCATCAGAAGAAGACCGCATCGCGTTGAAAAAACGTATGCTGACGCAAAAATACGCCAGACTGGATGCACTGCTCGGTAACTATCAGGGCAAATCAGCGCAGCTCACTGCCAGCGTAACCCAGTTGATGAAAGCTTAACCTGAATTGAAAAAAATAAAAAAGAGCCTAATGTTTTCAGAAAAGCCTGCCGATTAATAAGTCAGGAGGAGCAAATACATGCACAAAGCCGCTCAAGCTTATCTTTCAACTCAGGTCCATACCACTTCCAAGGGAGAACTTCTCCTTATGCTTTATGATGCTGCAATCAAGTTCATGAAGCAGGCCAAGGTAAAGATCAACGATAAGGACTACGCCGCCAAGGGAATTCTTATTTCAAAGGCCATTGAAGTTATCTCAGAACTTACCGCCAGCCTGAACAAAGAAAAAGGTGGTGAACTGGCAGAGAACCTCAGCAAACTTTACATTTATTGCAATACCAGACTGCTGCAAGCAAATCTGAAGATGGATAATGAAAAGCTTGATGAAGTAATAAAGATTATCGACGGAATTGCTTCTGCATACCGGGAAATTATCCCCACTGAAGAAGCACAGGCTGCAGTACCTATCCAGACCGCAGCAACCGCAAACAGTGGCACTACCAATATAAACCGCAGTTTTGTCAACGATGCCGGCTATGGCATGCCCAAAGCTCAGAATATTCCCGCCCCTAACTCCATGCGACTCAAAAAAGCCGCAAACGCTTATGGAGGCGGAGCATAACGCGACAACTTTTATTTGCTCCGAATGTTTTAACTTTACAGGCCCCTGCTTCGGCAGGGGCTTTTTATTAATTAAAACAATGCAGAAAACGCCCTCCCCCTTTACTTAGCACCGCGTATCTGTCATTTATTTCTATCATGAAAACTAACAGAATCAGGGTACTTCAGGTCGCCCCGTCACTGGGACTCGGCGGCACTGAAAAAGTAATGCAATCCTTTGCCGTCAATTTGGACAGAAACAAATTCCAAACGGCAGTATACTCCCCTTCCAACGGCCCACGTGGAAAACTTATTCGCGAACAGGAAATCAAAACCTTTATTGGGACAGACCTGCTTTCTGTACTTGATCATTTCCAGCCCCATATAGTCCACATTCACCGCGCAGGTTGGGCTGAACCGGGATCATTACGCCCCTTCAAGCTAACAAAAACCCCAGTGCTGGTTGAAACAAATGTATTCGGACACCACGACCCCAGCCCTGAGGGAAAACTGATTGACCGCCATTTGTTTGTCTCCCATTTCTGCGCTGAAAGATATGAAAGAGTTAACTCCATTCCTACTGTAGAGCCGAAATATTCAGTACTCTACAATCCGGTGGATACTGATTTCTTTCGCGAGAATTGTCCGCCTGACAGAATATTTCCCCGCAACAGCTTTGGTCGAATTTCCCGTGCGGACAAAGGGAAATGGTCCAACCTTGCACTTGATTTCCTGCCCATTCTTCAAAAACAGGTAGACGATGGTGAATTTGCCCCATTCCAATACAGAATAATCGGAGGCATCCCGGAAGCGGAGAAATTCGTTGCCAACAAGAATCTTGATGAGTTCGTCAACTTTCTCCCTCCCGTGCTGACTGATGGAGAAATTGCCGATTTTTTGAATTCCATCAGCTTTCTGGTTCATGCCAACGATACCGGAGAATCTTTTGGGTTGGTCATTGCCGAGGCCATGGCCGCGGGACTCCCGGTTATAACCCACCCCAGCAAAGACCTGCGTGATAACGCTCAACTGGAGCTAGTAGACCACGGTGAGACCGGTTTTATAGCTCACGACACACAAGAATTTGCAAAGGCCATTCGCTTCCTGACCACCCACCCTCAAGAAGCACGGCAAATGGGCGAAAAAGGGCGAAGCAAAGCAGCACAACTTTTCCGAGCGCAGGACATTGCCCTCAAATTAGGCAATATTTATATAGACCTGCTTAAAATGAAAAAAGTAATCTAAGCTATGCCTCATACCTTTGATATATATTCGGAACAGATTCTGAATTACCAACTTTCCGGTCAGGAATTGGAAGGACTGAAAGAAACTCTCGCCACGCCAGAGGAAACAGCGGAGAGACATCTACGCTACGCAAAGCGTCGCAACGCGAAAGCCATAATTATTTTCGGTGCCGGAGATGGAAGACTTGTCAAAATCCTCGCTGAAAAAAAATCAGCAGAACAAGAATTCATAATCTGCGATCTCTACCCTGAACACATCAGGCTGTTAAATAAATATGGTTTTGATAAAATTAAAGAAAACAGCAACTCAAGTCTGCTGACCGACTCTTCCATCTGGGCTTTACTCCTACTGCTCATCCAGAACGGCTACTCCGCAACTGATTCGCACCTGATCCTAAATCCTGATTTGGATGGTAAAAGCAAAAGCAAACATCAAAACCTGCAAAAACTGTTTTCCGGCACCAAACAAATTGAGCCACCGACACATACTTCCCTCTGCAAAATTTCTGCGGCAGCGATCCTAAGCCCGGATGAACCAGAACTTAAAGATTTCATTAACAACTTCCCTGATTGGATTGACGAAATTGTGCTGGTCTGGGATTGCTCGGGGTCTGAAATTGTCCCGGAATTGAATGAATTTCACCGGGCTGAAATTATCAATGTCCGCCACCCTCTTGAAACGAACTTTTCAGCACAACGCAACCGTATGCTGGAAAATTGTTCCGGTGAATGGATTATTTATCTTGATGCAGATGAAAGACTTAGTGAGGAAAGCTGGGAGTCAATGAGACCTCTGACATCCTTTGAAGATTGCAATGGCTGGTACCTTCCCCGCATGACTTTTTATCCGGACCATGAGCACTGCCGCGTTGGCTACGGCCTTTGGCCGGACCTGCAACTCAGAATTTTCAAAAACAATCCTAACCTTAAATTTATAAACAAAATTCATGAACAACTGACCGGGCTGGAGGGCGCATCAGGCATTCTTCCGCATTGCCCGATTCAGCATTTGACCCATCTGCTAAAAAGCAGAGAAAAAATTGAATCTAAACTTGATAATTTCAACCGATCCACCGATGGCCATTTCAATCACAGGCTGGGCAACGAATTTCCGCATATTCCAAACCAATTGCTTAGCCCCCGAAAAGGTAATAAAATCGGTGCCCTGTTACTTCCGGATATTAATATGTCATGATGTTTGTGCACAATTGGCATTGCCTAACAGTATAAAATTTATTAGGTCTGACCGAAATATTCAGACAAACAGCTTCAAGGATTTAATATGAAAGTTACTTGTCCCGAGTGCGATTTCAACAGTGAAATCCCGGTAGATAAAATTCCTGCCACTGCGCAGCTTGCCACCTGTCCTAAATGTCAGGCCAAATTCAAATTCAGAGAACTGGATCAGGATACACCCCCGGTTCCGGGTTTAGCACCTGAAGACATCAGCCATCCTCAACCGGAAGGTGATGAATATCAGGATCCTGCAACCTATGCAGAACAACAAACTAAGGAAGAACAATCTCCTGACGAGCACAGCTACGATCAACCTGCTCCCTATGACGAACAGTTCGGAGAACAACCGGACCAAGTCAATAAAGAACCAATTCAGGATGAAAAATCCGATATCTGGCAGCACCTTGACTCCATGAAGCCCGAAGAGAACCTTCATGAAGAGCATGCTTACGCGACTGAAACCGAGAGTGAAAAGAACGAAGTTCCATTTGAAAATCTGGAAAAATACGGTTTTTTCCCCGGTCTTTTCCTAACTATCAAACAGGTTATCCTCTCCCCGGCAACTTTTTTCAAAGACATGCCACTCAAGGGATTCTTGATGCCTCTGTTTTTCTTCGTCCTGCTGGCCGAATTTCAGGAAATCTGTAATTTCGTCTGGGCCATGACCGGAGTTGATACTTCCATGGGTGCCAACGTAGGACAGATCATGGACGATTCCATGATTGCTGATTCCCTGCAAGACGGAACCGGACCGGCACTGCTCTCGCTGCTTTTATACCCGCTAATGCTAGCAGGAATAAGCTTTCCGCTGATCGGTGTTACCCACATTATGCTCATGATATTCGGAGCCGGGGACCGGGGTTACCAAGCCACTTTCAGAGCCACCGCCTACTCTTACGCCCCCATCATCCTTTGTATTATACCCATTGTGGGAGATATGATCGGCGCACTGGTCAGCGTGGCCATTTCCATCATCGCATACAAAAATATCCATAATACGACATACATGCGGGTTGTGCTTTCAATGGTAATGCCCATTGTGTTACTATTGGTTATTCTGGGCTTCTACATGCAGTTCAACCAGCCCACAATCTAGTTATTGCCGAGGATACTTTATGTTTGGATGGATCAAAGGAAAAGTTGCCAACGCCAAAGAGCGAGTTCGTATTGCAAAAGAAATCAATCCCAAGAGCTTTAGAGTAATGGCCAGGGAAATTTCAGAACTTGCTGACGCCTGTTCTCAAGTATGTTCGCCTAAAAGTGAGATGCTGCAAAAAGTTGAGAGAGTGAAAGGCGAAATGGAGCAACTTACCGAGCTGACCCGGCAACCGGAATTCAAAAAGCTCTCCGTACAACGGAGAATAGAGTTGCGGGAGAGTATGATCCAGTCCAAGGAACAGATACTTGAATCCATGCAGGCTGCACCGTCCCCAACCAAGCTGATACAATAAAAAAGCAAAAGCGGTTCTTCGAAAGAAGAACCGCTTTTTTTGTTGCCTCGAATCATACGGCATAAATATTGCTTTTATTTTAACAGCTATTTTATGGTCAATTTTCAGACACATTTAAACCCAAGTCCGGTTGCCGATATGAAAAAATATTTGCTGATCCTTCTGCTGACCCTGTCTGCGTGCACTCATTTTGAACCGCAGCTCGCCACCCAATCCGTATATTATCAGGATGCCGAGGTGCAGCTATCGCAGCTAATGGTCTACTCAAGGCCTGAAAAACCGCACTACGGACCACTCTCCGCACTTTTTTACCCCTTTCACGTGACTCAGACCATGCATAAGGGCAGTGATTGGGGGCAGCGGGTCTCTAAAGGCATCTGGCAGAACTGGACCAGCCTGCAAGTTTTCCCGTCCATGGTCTATGACGACAACCTGACTTACCGAGGGCTTGACGAAGCTCTTTTCACTGCCCGTTCACTAGGCTATGACCTGCTTGTAGTCGGTTTTGTGCCCTATCTCTATCTGGGACACACCATGGATGATTCCGCTGTCTCTGTTCAGGTTAAAATTTACGAAACCAAACGCGGACAGATGGTCTGCTCCTTTGAACAGAGCGGACGTATTGAAAAGAAAATGGATGACGACTTCATCATAGTGAAACGCGAACACCGTATGCCGGACTCGGCCTTCTATAAAATAATTCAAGCCATTGCCACTGATATGGCCGTGCCGCTCACCTCGTGGGCACGTTACGAGAAAACCAACCAAGGCATGGTCGCAGCACTTATGCCCAATATGGTGGAAATGCAGGCTCCTCCGCAAAGCGGACAGCCCATGCAGCAAAACACTGCCCCAAAGCAGCCCATGGCAGCAAAAAGAACTGCTCCGAAAACAGCACCTGCTCAGGCACAGGCTCCCCAAAAACAAGCCAAACCGCGCTCAATAAACCTTGCGGTTCAGTTTGACGTGGACTCTTCCCAGATCAAACCGGAATCATATCCGCTGCTAAACGAACTGGGTAAGGCTCTTATCAGCGACAGGCTGAAAGACAAGCGGGTTATTATCGGCGGACATACCGATTCAGACGCCAGCCCGGAATATAATACCAAGCTGAGCAAGGACCGTGCAGAGGCTGTCAAAAAATACCTGACCGAGAACTTTCCAATTGCTCCGCAGCGTATCGGCACAACAGGATTCGGTGAATCCAATCCACTGGTGCCTAATACCAGCAAGTACAACAAACTGCTCAACAGACGGGTGCAGGTTTCTATTGCGCCATAAATTTGCCTCCGGCGACCCTTCGGGGACCAGAGAACCCTTTGAAAAGGGTTCTCTGGACTCTCCTAAACTTTTTGTTCTGGCTTCGCCGCTTGGTATGTTTCCTCAGTCTTGAACGACAATTCCCCCTTTCACACACAAATACACACCGACTGAGGAGGTTTTTCATTCTAAGCCATCAATGAATGAGAACAAAACTCAATTATTTTTGCTTATTTTTCAATACCTTAATCCGTACAACACAACTCGATATTTTGCTCTTTTCCCCAGCCTTCATTTATGTTACTCCAAAACTCGCTCTCTCGTTACGCATAATCGATTGATTTTCCCGGTTGACGGCAAGCAAACAGTAATTATTATTACTTCACAGCATGGGAAAACATCGTCAAAACTGATAGCCTGGCTCGTTTTTACGCAGCTAGGGAGGATTTTATAAATGATTGGTATTTCTAAACTTTACTGTGGCGCGGTAGAATCTTCCGATGCCCTGCGTTACGGTCGTGAATCCGGCAAACTGCCTTCACATCTTTTGCAGTTTTCCAAAGATAAAAAGCCTGTTGTTGTCTGGAACATGACCAGACGCTGCAACCTTAAGTGTGTTCACTGTTACGCACAGGCTGTTGATCCTGATGGACAGGATGAAATTTCCACTTCGCAGGCAAAGACAATCATTGATGATCTCGCGGCATTCGGTGCTCCCGTAATGCTTTTTTCCGGCGGCGAACCACTGGTACGCAAAGACCTCGTTGAGCTGGCAAGCTACGCCACCAGCAAAGGTATGCGTGCGGTTATCTCTACCAACGGCACCCTGATCACCAAAGAAAAAGCCCGTGAATTGAAAGAAGTGGGTCTTTCCTATGTAGGTATTTCCATTGACGGAACCGAAGAGACCCACGACAAATTCCGTGGTGTTCCCGGTTCTTACAAGAAAGCACTTCAGGCTGTTGAGAACTGTAAAGCCGAAGGGCTGAAAGTCGGTCTGCGTTTCACCATCAACAAACGCAACTGGACTGAAGTACCTTCCGTATTTCAGGTTCTGCGCGACCTCGAAGTTCCCAGAGCATGTTTCTACCATCTGGTATACTCCGGCCGTGGTTCCGAGCTCATCAAAGAGGATCTGACCCACGCTGAAAGCCGCCAGCTGCTTGACCTGATCATGGACGAGACTAAAGCTCTCTACGATGCAGGCATGCCTAAAGAAATCCTCACCGTTGATAACCACGCTGACGGTGTATACGTATACCAGCGTCTGCTGAAAGAAGATCCCGAGCGCGCTAAAGAAGTGCTTGAACTGCTTCAGTTCAACGAAGGCAACAACTCCGGTCGCGGTATCGGTTGTATCTCCTGGGATGGTCAGGTTCATGCCGACCAGTTCTGGCGCAATCACACCTTCGGCAACGTTCTGGAACGTCCTTTCTCAGAAATCTGGATGGACGAAAAGATCGAACTTCTGCACAAGCTCAAAGATAAAAAAGCCCACGTTGGCGGACGCTGTGCTGAATGTCGCTACCTGAACATCTGTGGCGGTAACTTCCGTGCCCGCGCTGAAGCATACCACGGCGATATCTGGGCAGAAGACCCGGCTTGTTACCTCACTGACGAGGAAATCAAAAAGGACTAGGCCCGCCTGTTTTGACAAGATTTGCAAGACAGTCGTCCTGTCGACGATAGATATTACTAAATCCCGGCGGGCCTACAAGGTCTGCCGGGATTTGTTTTTGATTTGATGCGCTTCGCGCTATTAGATAAATGATTTCGCCTCCGGCTGCCAAAGGGGATAATCCCCTTTGGAATCCTTAACGGTTTAAATTGCCGAGGCTTCAACAAACATCATCTCGCTAACAAGGCGAAGCCCTAATAAAAGTTTTTGGGATTCTTAAACCCTTTTTACAAAAAGGGTTTAAGCCCCCGGAGGGCCGCCGGAGGCATTTATATGGTATTCGACTTTCATAGGGGACGCAGACTTAGGCGCACCCCGATTATTCGTGATCTGGTCAGGGAAACCACTCTTTCCGCCAATGATCTTATGATGCCCTACTTCGTCTATGAAACAGACGATGAAAATTTCAAAAAAGAAGTTTCCTCCATGCCCGGTCAGTTTCAGCTCAGCCTGAAACAGCTGGAAATTAAAGTGGAGGAAGCTATTGCAAACGGACTGAAAAGCCTGATCCTCTTCGGCATTCCCGCTGAAAAGGACCCCGCAGGCACTCAGGCCTACGCCGAGGACGGCATTGTGCAGCAGGCCGTGCGCATGCTGAAAAAACGCTGGCCCGCGCTGCTGGTCTGTACTGACGTGTGTTTGTGTGAGTTCACCTCCCACGGACATTGCGGACTTGTTAAGGATGAAGAAATCCTCAACGACGCAACTCTGGACCTGCTGGCTAAAACAGCCCTCTCTCACGCCAAGGCTGGAGCGGACATGGTCGCACCGTCTGACATGATGGACGGACGTGTTGCCGCTATCCGTGAGATTTTGGATGAAAACGGCTACGCCGACCTGCCACTCATGTCCTATGCGGTTAAATATGCATCCGGCTACTATGGTCCTTTCCGTGAAGCAGCGGAAGGCGCACCCCAATTCGGCGACCGCAAAACCTATCAGATGGACCCGGCCAACGCCCGTGAAGGCCTGCGTGAAGCAGCAGCCGACGTGATCGAAGGTGCGGACATCCTCATGGTAAAACCTGCCGGACCTTACATGGACATTATCCGCCAGACCCGTGATAATTTCGACCTGCCCGTGGCAGCTTATCAGGTCAGCGGTGAATATTCCATGATCAAGGCTGCGGCCTTGAACGGCTGGATCGACGAAGAATCCGTGGTCCATGAATCCCTCATCGGCCTGAAACGGGCAGGAGCGGATTTGATTCTGACCTACTTTACCGAAGACGTACTCAAAAGACTGAGCGAGAAATAATATGAGCGATAAAAAAATGACAGGTGGACACCCCGGCGGACATCCGGGTGGCGGTCATCCCGGTGGAAAAACCGGACATCCCGGTGGCGGACATCCCGGAGGACATCCGGGCGTACATCCCATCCCCCAGAAGAATGCTGACGGCTCACCGCCGCTCAGACTTATTGCATGGGAAATCACCCGCTCCTGCAACCTTGCCTGCAAACATTGTAGAGCTGAAGCACACCCCGAACCTTATCCGGGTGAGCTTTCCACCGAAGAAGCAAAAGCACTTATCGATACCTTCCCTGAAACCGGGGACCCGATCATCATCTTCACCGGCGGCGAACCGCTGCTGCGCCATGATGTTTTCGAACTGGTCTCCTACGCCAATGACAAGGGTCTGCGTTGCGTAATGGCTCCCAACGGAACCCTGCTTACCGCAGAAAATTCCGTACAGCTCAAGGAAGTTGGCGTTCAGCGTTGCTCAATCTCCATTGATGCGAAGGAAGCTAAATATCACGACGAATTCCGTGGCGAAAAAGGTGCATTTGATATGTCCATGCAGGGCATCCAGTATCTGAAAGATGCCGGAATCGAGTTCCAGATCAATACCACTGTGACTCGTAACAACCTGCACATGTTCAAGGATATCTTCCATCTGGCAAAAGACCTTGGAGCAGCCGCATGGCACATTTTCCTGCTGGTTCCCACCGGACGTGCAGCGGAACTTGGGGCGGAAGTAATTTCTGCTGATGAATACGAAGAAGTCCTTAACTGGTTCTACGATTTCCAGAAAACCACCGACATGCAGCTCAAGGCCACCTGCGCACCGCATTATCACCGCATTCTGCGCCAGCGGGCCAAAGAGGAAGGCATTCCGGTCAACTTTGAAAACTTCGGCCTGGATGCGGTCAGTCGCGGCTGTCTCGGCGGTGTAGGATTTTGTTTCATATCACATCGCGGACAGGTACAGCCCTGCGGTTATCTTGACCTTGATTGTGGTAACGTGCGCGAAATTCCTTTCCCGGAAATCTGGGCAAAATCACCGCAATTCCTGAATCTGCGCAACCCCGACACATATGATGGCAAGTGCGGTCACTGTGAATACGAAAAAGTTTGCGGCGGCTGCCGTGCGCGCGCCCAGACCATGGAAGACAACTATCTCGGACCTGAACCGCTCTGTTCTTACGAGCCTAAGAAGAAGCCAAAGACTAAAAAATAACCCGTATATTTTATCAACCACAACGCTTACGGCGAAGCCTTAATAAAAGGTTTAAGAACCCGGCAGGGCCGCCGGAGGCTTTCTAAAGGACAAATACATGGACGCAGTAGATAAAAATATTCTCGGCATTATCCAGTCTGGGTTCCCCATTGTTTCCCGCCCTTACGAAGAGATCGGCAAAATGGTTGGTGTATCCGAAGACGAGGCTCTTTCACGGGTGAACGTCCTGCGCGAAGACGGTGTTATTCGCCGCGTAGGTGCCAACTTCGGTTCCCGTGAACTGGGCTGGCATTCCACTCTTTGCGCAGCAAGTGTGCCCGAAGATAAAATTGATGAATTTGTAGCCGAGGTTAACCGCCACAGCGGAGTTACCCACAACTACCTGCGTGAAAACGACTTCAACATCTGGTTTACCTTCATCGGTCCGGACAAGGAGACCGTACAGGCCACTCTCAGCGCAATTACTGAGAAGACCGGTATCCGCGTTCTCTATCTGCCCGCCACCAAAATGTTCAAAATCAAGGTTGATTTTGACATGAAGGAAGACAAGGAGAAAAAATAATGGCAGCCAAGGAAACCATCATTTCCCCATCCCTACTTTCCTGTGACTTCAGCCGTCTTGCCGACGAACTGAAAGCACTGGAAGAAGCGGGCCTCAAGTGGGCGCACCTCGACGTTATGGACGGAAAATTCGTGCCCAACATCACCTTCGGGCCTCCGGTAATCAAGTCCATGCGCAAGGAATGCAATTTGTTCTTCGACTGCCATCTCATGATCGAGCAGCCCGAACGCTACATTGATGAATTCTGCGATGCCGGGGCTGATCTGCTCTGTATCCACGCCGAATCCACAGTACACCTTGAGCGCGCAGTGGCAGCCATTGCCGAACGCGACGTGAAACCCGCAGTTGCCCTCAATCCCGCTACACCGCTGGAATCCATCAAATACCTGCTTCCGCAGCTGCACATGGTGCTGATCATGTCCGTCAACCCCGGTTTCGGCGGTCAGAAATACATCCCCTTCTGTACCCAGAAGGTACGTGATCTGCGAGCTATGATTGATGAAATGGGTGCCGACACCCTTATCCAGCTGGATGGTGGCGTGACCATGGAAAACTGTCGTGAACTGGTCGAAGCAGGCGCGGACGTGCTTGTTTCCGGCTCCGCGTTTTTCAAATATCCGCCTTACGCAGAGAGACATCAGCTTTTTCTGGAGACCTGCGCAGGCTAGTTTTCCGGTGCTGGGTAAGGGAACTTTTGCACGAGTATGCCCTTACCCAGCCCTAACGCCCTTCAGATAAGATCCACTTATTACTTTATCACACATACATCCTTAAGACTTTCGCACGATTTCAGCAGATCTCCCGGTGTGGTAAACATGTTTCCATAGTCATTCAAGTCACGCAGTAATTGGGGAACATTCTGCGTTGACAACTCCAATGTCTGCCCAGAAAGGGCAAGGCTATGCGCGTACGCAAATTGCGAAACCGCCTCAACAAATTCATCGGAAACAGTCCCCGCAACCTCCTTGGAGTTATCTAAAAATACTTCCTGTAATTCCTTGCACAACTCCTCACCTGAAGGGATCATTTCCTTCTCTAGCTCAAAAGCGGATGCCAACAGTCTTTGTCTTTCCGGCAATTCAGCTTGATCCAGTTTATCCAAAACCTGTTCAATTACATTTTTTTCCTCCAGCTGTGCCGTTGCAGACTTCTGTAGGAGTCCCCCTTTAAATTTGAGTTTATATTTAGGACCAGCATTGGCATAACATTGAGCCACAAACTGCGAACACACCATCGGGGCCTTACCGGGACTTTGATGCTTATGTATATATTCGACGATTGAAGCTGTTATTTTTTTGAAAATTTTGATCATAATTCGCTGCCGAGCCGTACTGGGCGTGAACTTTCTGTATAAAAGCAACAGTCCCACAAAATACAAGCCACTTTGATCGTATGGTTCCTTATCATTAAGATAGGCATTAGCGACAGCTATAACTGGAACCATAGGCAACTCATTTTTCAAACGTCGGACAGTAATCTCCCTGCCCTTAAAGCGCTCAAGCGCTTTATTGGTTGCTACCTGAGGAGGACTCTCTTCAATAATCAGCTGCTTGGGAACATCATAAAACATTGCAGCATGACTCACAGGTGCATCAGTTAAAAATGTAATCGCCCACGAAATAAAACTACCCTTTTCAGCTGAAAAAAGCAGGACATCACCTGCTTCTACATTTCTAATATTCATATGTACTCCCTATTTAGCGCAACTAAACTAGGCATGAAAAAGACTCTCACCACCGACACTACAAATATTATAACATACCCACTTACAAAATAGCTAAGATATTTTCCATATGAACAATTTAATCCTTTCCAACCCACTCTTCTTCTCAAATTTCCAATAAACCTTCTATCCTACCGATTCTGATGGTATAGTGCAGTTAAATTTCCGTAAAAATTTGCAAATACTATGGGAACAACGGCAGCATGTCTTTCAAAAATACATTTCTTATACTAATCTTGACTATATCTATAGCGTTACCCGCATTTGCTGCTGAAAAATGGACGATAACCTCTTTGGACTGGCAACCTTATTCAGGAAAGAATTTACCTGATCAGGGCAAATCCATAGTAAAGCTACGGCAGGCCCTGCAATTAAACAGCATCAAGCTTGAGGTAAAATTTCTCCCGTGGGCCAGAGCCAAAGCCATGGCAACCCAACCTGGGTACATTGGCTATTTTCCTGCGTGGCCGGAAGAAGTAAATGAAGGATTTATCGCGTCCCCACCCGTTGACTGGTCTCAGATTGCCATCATGTCACGGGGAGAAAGAACAATCCCTGCCGATCTTGATTCATTATTTTCCACCCATATTGTCGGGCTCATACGAAGCTATGTATACCCGAAAGAAATAGAAGAAGCGGCCAACCGACACAAAAACAACGTAGACGAAGCACCGGACGAAAATTCACTTGTCAAAAAACTAGCCCGCGGAAGATGCGATATTGCGATCACTGACCCGGCAGTAATGAAGTATTACGCTGAACAAAATAAAATTGAGGACATTGTTGTTTTGAAGCAGATTTGCAAAATCCCCCTGGTTATGGCGATCAAAAAGTCAAAGAGCAGCACTCGCATACTGGAAATATTAACTAAAAACCTTCCCCAACAATGAATATGTAACAAAAAACAGTCTGCTGAGAACATAAAAAAGCCTCCGATAACTTTTCAGTTACCGGAGGCTTGAATTGTACAGTTAATTACTTATTGTTTCCTTTGCCGTTTCCACCCTTATTGCCCTTACCGGAACTCTTGCCCTTGGAGCTGCTTGAGGCGGCATTGGAATTAGAGGTACTTGCGCCAACTCCGCCATCCACACTACCACCGGAGTTTCCACGTCCACCGGAAGCCTTGCCGCTAGAGGCGGATTCAGAGCCCTTGCCGCCACTCTGTGCCTTGCTGGAAGCACGGCTGAGGCCGACAGACTTATCGCCCTTTCCACCAGAAACACCCGGAGTCTTGGATACACCGGACTTAGTATTTCGCGAAGTTGCAACGTTAGACTTCTTGCTCTGTCCGTAATTCTTAGCGGTTGCAGCAGTACCCAGCGCAGTGGTTGCTGCGGCGCTGCGCTTCTGAGCCTGCTTCTGATGTCCAAGCCCGAGAGTACTGGGGTGTACGCCCAGTTCATGGGCTATTTCACCCCAACCCATGCCCTGTTCGCGCATGGAAGAAATGGCTCCGGTATCAATTGAAGCTGCGGCTGCAAGTGTTTCGTCAGCAGTAGTCTGAGCGATTTCAAGACTGCTTTGCGCGGCAGTAAGATCAGCTTCAGCCGCTTCACGATCAGCCTCAGCTGCCGTCAGACTGGATTCAGCTTCAGCTTTAGCAGTCTCTGCCGTGGCCAATTCAGTCTGAGCTTCGGTGAGATCAGCCTGTGCTGCGGCCAGTGCATCAGCATCCTCAGCCTCAGTGGCTGCTGTTACAGCTTCAGTGGCTGCGGTAACAGCATCAGTGGCTGCTGCTACGTCCGCCTCAGCGGTTTCAACCGCAGTATTGAGACTGTCTACAGAAGTCTGGGCAGTCTCCACAGCAGAAGTTGCGGTATCAACATCTTCCTGTGCTTCGGAAACGCCAGCTTCTGCTTCAGCGATAGCTTCGCCGAATTCTTCAGCCTTGGCTTCAGCATCAGCCGCAGCAAGGGCCTCAGCTTTAGCTGCCTGAGCAGGGTTGGAAAATGACGGTGCTTCAGTTTCTTCGCCTGCACCTTCTTCACCGGTTCCGGGATCAGTTGCACCGGGGTCAGTAGTACCGGGATCAGTTGTTTCCGTTGTTTCCGTTGTTCCTCCTTCAGGAGTATCCTGTGCAAACGCAACAGGCACTACCAGCGCAATACACAGAACAAGGACAACAAGCCACCAGATTGATTTTTTAAACATAGTTTTCATAGACTCCTCCCTCCCCTAGTTAACTACAGTTATAAACTGTATGGATTCGTCAAGCTTGAAAGTCCTGCCACTTCTCTCGACCTCTTCAGCTGCACCGAACCAGCTTAAAGGCATTCTTGCAGGATCAAAATCAGGATGCCCGCTCAAAATATAATCACGTACATTCTTGGCACGGGTCTTTGCCAAATCTTCATTTCCATTCACATAAGCCACAATGTGAAAACAAAGTTTCTTATTCTCTTCCATCATTGCTGCAATCACATGCAGGGAACTTTTACTTTCCAGATCAGAATCAACTTTTCCGGGCTTATATTTAATGCTGCGCAAAGTTATATTGCGGGTCCCGAAAATAAAATTGCGATAGGTAAAATCCCCAAGCAAATTTAATTTTTCTGTACCGCTCATGGCCAGTGTACCGTCCGGATAATACTCAAGGAATTTCTTCCAAGCTTTGACAGCTTCATCTTTCTTGCCCTGCCTTCCCAGTATGTCAGCACGGTTGTAGAGAGCTTCGGGATTGTACTTATCGAGTTTGATGACCTTGTCATAAAGGATGAGAGCTTCAATAAGCTTTCCTTCTTCAAGGTAACTGTGGGCGAGGTAGAGATTGGCAGAAATATGATCAGGATCAAGCTTCAGAACATCACGATAGGCAGCCCTTTCCTTGCTGTATTGCTTCAGGGCCCAATAGTTGACGCCGGACCAGAACAGGTAATCAACATTATCAGATTCAATGCTGACGGCTTTTGAAAAATACGGCCGGGCTTCCTTCGGTTTTTTCAAGGCCATGTAATAACGGCCAACATAGTATGCGGAATCTGCATCTTGAGGACTTTCTTGCAGTTTTTCGCTGAATGCCTTGATACCTTCCTTATACTTGTGATTATTCAGGTAGTATGGACCTGAAAATTTAGCACATCCGGTCGCAACAAATACAAGAAAAAACAAAAAGAACAAAAACAAACGTTTCACAACGACCTCCATCGTTTGGAGTTTGTGTCCGCCCCCTAAAAAAAATCCCGTCTACAGATAATATAATACCTGTAGACGGGATTAACAATTCTTTAGATCGTTTAATTTTATAACAGAAAAATTCCAACCTGAATCAAACCAATAATAAAACCGAGAATACCGCCGATGATTTCAATAAATTTAAATTCTTTTTTCATAATGGAAAAAAGGATTGATTCAAGCTGCTCCATGGAAAAACATTCCACTTTGTCCTGAACAATACACTTAAAATCGAGCGAACACTCAAGCTGGGAGGAAGTGGTTTCAATAAGCTTAGGCAGCATGGAGTCAAGTTCCTGAGAAAGCATACCCTTTACGGTCTTCATAGTTTCATCATTAAGAAACATGCCTACCATGGGATGCAGGGAAGTCAACTTCTCCCGAAAAAACACATCCAGATATTCAAGAACAACGTCTTTATGCTTATCGATAAATGCTGGATCGTGAATGACATTTTTAATGTCAGTATGGGAAATCAACTCCCTTTCAATCATTTCACCAAGACGAAGGGCCAATTCTTTCTGCCGCTTAGGGAAAATACCCTGAATGGTAAATGGACCAATTTTAATTGGATTATGCGGATGAAAAAGCATCTTGACTGCAAGAAAATTTGTAAACCAGCCGATTAGAGCACAGATTACAGGAGAAAGAAGAAGCTTCATTGTTATCATTATATTTTTCCTGAATTATTTTTTCTGTTTATCTTAACTTAAGTGCGCGCACATGTTTGTCTAATTTGCAACAAAGTGCAAGTAAATAAACGGCCCCACCCACCTTATACAGATAATACTTGCTTAGTTATAAAATCAGTGTAAACTACTCTGCCTAATAGGGTGGAGTAAAGTGAAGGGTGGTATTATATGAAAAATCTTAGCAGTTCTCGGTCTATCTATACTGAACTGGCAGAACTCAGGGACAAAAATAAGAACCTGAGAAATTCACTACTTTCCAAATGTCCGGATTGTGGACAATTCCGGTTTCGGGATCTGTTTTCAAATGCAGCGTCCGCCATCGTCATTCTGGATAAGAAGGGCAAAATACTCTTTGCCAACTCTGCTTTCACAGCAATCATAGCTTCTACCGAAGAAGAAACTCTCGGTAAGTTGCTGCATGAACTGCTTGTCTCCGAGCATGACACTGAAAGCCGAAAATATTTACACACCCTTTTTTGCGGTCCAGCAGGAAAAGCCAATTTAAGTATGGCTGTCACCGACAAGAATGAAGAACAACATTTCATCGACATGTCAGTAGCTAATATCGACGCTTCCTGCGTTACGCCTGAGACATGCATCTGTATTATGCAGGATGTTACCGCTGAAAAAGAAGCCGAGCATCACCGAGAAAATTTGATTGAAGAGCTGATGGAAGTCAAAGAACTTCAGGAAGACAATGCAGCGCAGCTGGCTACCCTGCTCCATGAACTGGATGAAAAAAATTACGCCCTTGAGCAGGAAATAGCTGAAAGAAAAAAAGCGGAACAGAAACTGAAAGAAAGCGAAGAACGCTTTAAAAATTTAAGCATTACCGATCAGTTGACCGGACTTTTTAACCGTCGGCATATGCTTGATGTTGCAGAAAAAGAGATTTTCAAAAGCCGGAATACCGGAAACCCGTTAAGCGTAATGCTTATGGATGTCGATGACTTTAAAATGTTCAACGACACCTACGGTCATGCAGCCGGGGATGATATCCTTGAAGCCATCGGCTTGATTATCAAGAACAACATCCGCGGCAGGGACAAAGCTTTTCGCTATGGCGGAGAAGAATTTATGGTTATCCTTCCGGAAACAAACGGATTGGAAGCCATAAAAGTAGCTGAAGCTATCCGAACCGCCCTAGCGGCTTACGAATACCGACCGGTAAACGAAGAACCTGTTTACAAGACCATCAGCATTGGTGTGGCGGAATTTTCCAATAACGAATCATTGGAAAGAGTCATTAAACGCGCTGATGACAATATGTACCGCTGCAAAATAAAAGGTAAAAACAGGGTCTACTTTTCCTGTGAATAGCCCTTAGCGGCATCAAAATGGTTTGCCTGAACCGTTTCAGCAAGGTCTTTTTCCAGCTCAACGAAAATCTCATTAAGCCCCGAACTCATAGCTTTTACCAAAGCAGCTGGATCGGTTGTGCCGATTGCTATCTCACGGCTGAAATCGCGAGAATAAACTATAGGCATGTCAGGGGTGCCGTTATTAAGCAGGACGAATTGCATCCTGATGACCGCCTTTGGTTCCGGACCTGAGTAATCACCATAAATAGAATTAACTACCCCTTCCAGAAGCAACTCCCCTGTACCCATGCTGTCCGGCCCCAACACATTGGCAAATATACCGGAATCCCCCATCCAGACACGCAATTCCTGAGTTATCAATGATGCAGGCGGTACAAAAAAAGAATTGTAGTAATCCGCTTCAAAAGCGTTCTCTCCCACCTTGTAAACAAAATCACGATCCTCATAGGTCGGAGAAATCTTAACCCGGCGCACAATAAGATTATTTACTGCATGAACCTTATTCTTCTGCTTGTCCGCCCGAACCACCTCAAGGGTGTAATACTTACGGTCGAGGCTGGGACGCTCCAATTTTACGCACCCCGCTAATCCGCAAGCAGCAATCAAAACAGACAGGACCATAACCTTATAAAAATCAAATTGTGATATTATAGAGATACTCATCACTTACTCCCCTGCTTAAGCGGAGCCTTTTTCGGAGGATCACCGAAAAGGACACCGGAAGGATATTGTCTGGCCTCGCTGCTCAGTTCACGCAGATTTTCCATCAGCTTACGAACATTATCCAGAATAGCTTCGATATTACCCTGCTGCCCGGCCACAGTCATATTCACCCTTGAAAGCGTTGATTCAAAGCGCACAGCCGCCCCTTTGATCCTGTCAGAAGCTTCACTGATATTATTCAGTGTCGTTGAAAGATCAGCCAGAGTCTGCTTGCCTTGAGGACCTGAAAGATACTCCTCCATGCCTCCGGTTACATTCTTTGCACTTTCGGATGCTTTACGGATATCTTTCATGGCAGCCACAATATCCCCGGAAGAACTGTCCATAACCTTACGCATATTGCGGGCCGCAGCAGCCACATCAGGCATAAGACTGTCCACTTCCGGATCAGCCAGCAACTGGTTAATACGCGCGATAAATTTCTCAGCCTCGGTCAGGGTTCCGGTTAATCGTTTGCTGATCTCCCCGGTATCGGAATTTTTAAGAAAAGTACTCATGCTCTGAGCCACGGAACGCACATCTTCAATTGCTTCAGCGATATTGGACTTGTTGATATCTTCCAGCGTATCACTGATGGAGGCCACCGCGCTTTCCACTTTACTCATCATGGATGGTGCGGAAGGTACATACATATTTTTCGGATTCCATGTAATCTCGAGCGGGGGATTCTTCACGGGATTCACATAGTCAATTTCAAGAAAAAGCTGACCGGTAAGTCCCAATGAAACAGGACGGGCGCGTAGCCCCCGGTCCACTTCCTTGTTCAAGGCACGGACAAGATCCTGCCCCTCCTTGGTCTTAAACATTTTATGGTTAAGATCACCAAGAAGATATACATAGCGCAAAGCACTCTGCCCAAGATCCACATAATGATCGGTAACAAAGCCGATATGACTGACCGTACCGATTTTCACCCCGCGAAATTTAATGGGGGAGCCGACCTCAAGGCCGTTCACAGATTCATTCAGATAGGTTTCCATCTTGACGCTATGCTCAAAAATCTTGCCAGCACCAAGAATTGCCAGCACTGAAATAAACAGCAAAACACCGACAATTATAAAAATCCCCAGCCTGAAAGGATTAGTTTTCCGACTCATATATTCTCCATGGCCGCAGGAGTTTCCCCGGCTTTTCCTTCAACTTCACGATGAAAAAATCTGCGCACCTGCGGATGATCCGACTCCTCACGAAGAAGACGGGGATCACCTTCGGCAATAATTCCACGGGTACCCTTATCGAGCATTATGACCCGGTCCGCAATGGAAAAAATTGATTGCAACTCATGGGTTACAATCACAAATGTCACTCCCAGCGAGCGGGAAAGACTACGAATAAGCTCATCAAGTTCGGCAGACGTTATAGGATCAAGCCCAGCTGATGGTTCGTCCAAAAAAAGAATTTTCGGATCGAGAGCCATAGCTCTGGCAATAGCCCCGCGCTTAAGCATTCCTCCTGAAAGTTCAGAAGGCATCTTATCAGCCGACGCTTCCAGACCGACTAGCGAAAGCTTCATACGCGCTGTATAATCCATAGCCTCACGAGGCATTGAGGTAAACTCTTCCAGCGGCAGACGAACATTCTCCAGCAGGGTCATGGAACCAAACAATGCCCCCATCTGATACATAACCCCGATACGCTGCAAAATTTCCAACCGTGTTTGCCCATAGGCAGAACCGATATCATCCCCATCAATAAATATCTGGCCCGCTGTCGGGGGATAAAGTCCGATCATATGTTTGAGCACGGTACTTTTACCGCAACCGGAACCACCAAGTATGACAAAGATTTCACCTTTTCTGACATCGAAGGAAATATTTTCGATTACAACGGTTTCACCATAGGCACAACTCAGCCCCTGCACATTAATTACCTTTTCAATTGCACTGCTCATTAAATCCCCGTCAGGAAAAATATGACTGCAAAAAGTCCGTCAAACACTGCAATAAGAATAATCCCGCTGACCACGGCACTGGTGGTGGAATCTCCCACCGCACTGGCTCCGGACTTGGTAACCAATCCTCGCTGGCAGCCGATTCCGGCCACAAGAAAACTGAAAACTACGGCCTTGATCATACCGCCGGAAAAATCCATCCAATGCACATTCTGGAAAACACGGCCGGTAAACGTACTCAGAGGATAACCCATGGAAAGCATTACTAATGCGCCACCCACTAGGCTCATGAAGTTGAAAAAGAGAGTAAGCAGCGGAGTCATGCAAACTGTTGCCAGCACCCTCGGAAGGACCAGAAAACTAACCGGATTAAGGCCCATGGTATTCAGGGCATCCAATTCCTCATTGACCTTCATGGTTCCGATCTCAGCGGCAAAAGCGGACCCGGTCCGTCCAGCCAGCAGGATTGCTGTGACCATGGGGCCAAGCTCGCGAAACATGACCAGCCCGAGCATGTTGGGTACGAAAATTTCAGCCCCGAAACGCATTAGGGATACGGCGGACTGGAAAGACATAATCAAGCCCATCAAAAAACCGATCAGAAGGATGATAGGCAGCCCATCGGCCCCAACTTTTTCACAAGTCAGCCAGAAATCAGACCAGCGCAGTTTATTTTTACTGGTCGCGGTGCTCAGGGAGGCAATGACGCAATTTCCGGTGAATTCAATCTGCTCACGCATGTCTGCGGCCACAACCTGACCTGAAAGCCCGATGGAAGTAATCCAGCCCCGTATTCCGCCCTTCCCTTTATCCTGCCTCTGCGGGGGAGCTGCTTTATCCACATCGAACAGATCAAGAAAACCGGCAAATTCAGGGCGCAACCCATTAATAGACAAAACAGTACCCCGATCCCGACAACCAGCCTTCATCATCATGAACAATGAAGCACCGCCGCCGTCCAGATACTCAAGCCCGGAACACTCCACAGTGGAACACCCCGCCGCCACAGCGGAACGGGCCTGTTCCCAGACTTCTCCGGCTCCTTCGGCATCTAAACGACCCGAGAGGACTACGCCTGAAGTAGATTTCTTAAATAACACTGAACCTGAAACCATAATTATAATTCACTCTTTTTAAATTATACATCATGTTTTAGCAGGTGGTTACTTGAAAGGAAAGCAAGAAGTGTGCGCCATACCAATGTTACCTTATTTACTTTATCTATAAGTTTCCATTTCGCGACTACGATGATATATTCTTAGCTTATGAAAAGAAATCATCAGCAACCACAAACCAATACGGCCTATGGAGGCATGTCAATGACTATAAAAATGAAACTGTGGTCTATCGGAGCACTGGCCATTGCAGGTTTTCTGGCTGTTTTTGCTATTAACTACTTCGGCGCGCAACAGGTTCAAAAAGACCTGATCATGGAAGAACACGCCCTTCAGCTCGAAATTGAAATGTTGCAGGCCCGGCGGTCAGAAAAAGACTTTATCCTGCGCAAAAAAACTGAATACATCGATACGCTAAAAGCAAAAATCGGCACTATGCAGGTGCATCTTGAAGAACTGGCACACGGTCCCTTTAAAGAGCTTGCTGAACAAGGTAAATCCCTTACTTCCGGCTATGAGAAACAGTTCATGGTCGTTGCCAATAGTTACATAAAACTCGGCCTGACCAAGGACTCCGGCCTGCTTGGAGAGTTGCGAAAAGCTGTTCGCGATGCGGAAAAAGCAGTCATGGGGAGTGACAAGCTTTATGAAGCTGGAATTCTCAGACTGCGCAGAAATGAAAAAGATTTCATGATCAGAATTGATTCAAAATATCTGGATAAATTCAATAAAAACATGGCCACACTGGTCTCAAATGTTGAACAATCAGACTTTGCTCTGGAACGCAGACAATACATTCTTGATAAACTCAAAATATATAGTGAAGGCATGGATAGATATGCTCAGGGAACTCTCCGCATAGAATCTGAACAAAACAAATTCAGGGCCATAATCCATAAGATGGAACCTATTCTTGAAGAACTGGCCCATAAATCTGAAGAACAACTGCACCAGCAGCAAAAACTGATAAGCACCTCTACAATCGTAGCAGAGTTGATTGCCGCAATATTGCTCATTAGTGCAATATTATTCATAATCCGATCCATACTCGGCCCACTTTCAGCTTTACAGACATGCGCTCAGGATGTCAGCGACGGCGACTTTGACTCCTGCGACAGAATTAGCTTCCATGGCGAACTTGAAGCCCTACGCGTGACCATTGCTGAGATGGTCGTCCAATTGAAAAAGAGTATGGACGAAGCCGAACAAAAATCTATCGAAGCAGACAAGCAGGCCCAGAAAGCACAGGAGGCTATGGAAGAGGCACATTCTGAAAAAGAATATGCAACCTCCCTGCTTGAAACACTTTCCGCAATTGCTGACGATGCTGGGGACATTACCTTGAGCCTCAACTCTGCGGCAGAACAACTTGCCCGCCAGTCTTCGGGGATCATGAATGGGGCCGACAACCAGAAGCACCGGGTGCAGGAAACCGCTACAGCTGTTGACCAAATGAGTGCAACTATCCTTGAAGTTGCCAGCAATTCTTCCAATGCCTCAGAAGGCACCCGTGACGCTGCCGAAAAAGCACATGAAGGATTTTCCATTGTTGAGCAGGTGGTCGGAGCAACCAATCAGGCTCAGGAAAGTGCCGGAGAACTTCAAACCGCCCTCGCCAAGCAAGACCAGCAAGCCGAATCCATCGGACAGATCATGAATGTCATTTCCGACATTGCCGATCAGACCAACCTTCTAGCCCTGAATGCTGCCATTGAAGCAGCACGGGCAGGTGAAGCAGGACGCGGGTTCGCAGTTGTAGCGGATGAAGTCCGTAAGCTTGCGGAAAAAACCATGACCGCTACGCAAGAAGTAGGCAGTGCCATTTCAGAAATTCAAAACGGCACGTCCGCCAGCCTGTCCATCATGAAGACAACTGATGACGCGGTGACAAAATGCTCTGAATTAGCGGAGGATGCCGGGAATTCACTGAAAAACATCGTTGAAATCGTTAACGAATCAGCAAATCAGGTTGAATTGATCGCCACCGCAACCGAAGAACAATCCGCAGCGGCCGAACAAATCAATTCATCCACCATGGAAATAAGCACCATCTCAGCTGAGATATCAGAGAATGTAACCCAGTCCGCAGAGGCAGCCGATAACGTCAGCCAGCTTGCATCTGAGCTTCAGGCACTTATTGAAAAGATGAACGAAGCCAAAGATAATCGTTAATCTGATCAGTCCTTTCAATAGCTCTCCCTGAATTACTTAAAACATAAAATACCATGTCAGCACTCCCCTGTTTAATCTGGTAGTATACCAGTAAAAGTGAAACTAGCAGGAGGCTGACATGGCTAAAATGACAATATCATCAGTTGGCAGGTTTGTGGAAGCATTTCTCGGGCAACGTTTTTTCGTAGG
>RDSB01000016.1 GCA_004923195.1 Marinifilum sp. JC120
CAAGCTGGCGGAGAGGAGAGGATTCGAACCTCCGATAGCGTTAACTATACACGCTTTCCAGGCGTGCTCCTTAAGCCGGACTCGGACACCTCTCCGCTTGGGTGAAAAAGGATTTAGCTAAATCAGACTTGCTTGGCAAGTACTTTTTGCATTTTTTCCCAATTATTTTAAATTAAATGAAAAAATGGACCTATTTAGGTAACTGGAGACTACCAATAAATTCATCAATAGACTCTGCTTTCACCCTTTCCAGAACTTTCGGCAGCTCTTCTGCTACCTTAAAAGCAGTATCAGGGCTGATGAAATTTCCGGTTCCGATCTGAACGGCCTTTGCTCCCACCAGCAGAAACTCTGCTGCGTCTTCAGCTGTGGTAATGCCACCCAGCCCCATTACCGGGATTTTAACCGCATTTACGGCCTGATATACGCAGCGCAGTGCTACGGGCTTAACAGCGGGACCGGACAAACCGCCGATTACGTTGGCAAGACGCGGGGTTCTGCGTTCAATATCCACTGCCATACCGGAAAGAGTATTGATCAGCGAAAGACCATCTGCTCCGCCGTCTTCAGCCGCTTTAGCACAAACAGTGATGTCAGTAACGTTAGGGGAAAGCTTGATAATGACCGGCTTATTCCCGGCATTCTTCTTTACCGCCTCGGCAACCTTGGTGATCTGTCTGGGGTCCTGACCAAAGGCGATACCGCCCTCTTTAACGTTAGGACAAGAAACATTAACTTCAAGTGCTGCCACGCCCTCTTCCCCGGCCAGAACTCCGGCCAACTCGCCAAATTCAGCAGCATCGGTGGCGTAAAGGTTAGCCAGCACAGGAAGAGTCTTCCACGGCAACTTTGGCAGCTTCTTATTAATGAACTCCTCAACACCGGGATTCTGAATGCCGATAGCGTTAAGCATACCGCAGGGAGTTTCTGCAATTCTAGGCATGGGGTTTCCTTCCCTCGGCTTGAGAGAAAGTCCCTTGACCACAATACCGCCCAGAGATTCTAGATCGCCGAAGTGCTTGAATTCAAGGCCAAAACCGAATGTCCCGGACGCTGTAAGAATGGGGTTCTTGAGCTTCAGTCCGGCAAAATCAATTGATACATCCATTTCTTAACCCTCCAGACTGAGATTATTGGCTTTAAAAACAGGCCCGGTTGTACAAACCTGAGTATGATGGTCATCGCCGTCTTTACAGACGCAGCCGAGACAGGCACCAACGCCGCAGGCCATGCGGTTTTCAAGAGAAAGCTCCGCATCCGCACCATATTTGTTGGCCGCATTCCAGATTGTTTTCAGGAACGGTGTCGGTCCACAAGCTACGATGAGACCATCTTTTTCCGCATATTCCTTAACCAATTCCTCCACCCTTGTGATAATAGAAGGGATATCTGTTGGCTTGGTTTCGCGAATATCTTCAACATCAACCTTACCTGCAATACCTTTATAAGGGTAATTTTCCAGCGGCGGACGGTGTGCAAAGAACAATTTAAGATTTTCAGGCTGCGGATGGGAGTCGACATAACCGCAAAAGGGAGCTATGCCCATTCCTCCGGCGAGCATGAGTACGGGACGGTTCTGCGGTTTGCTGAAAAAGTTACCCAGCGGTCCCCAGATATTTACTTCATCGCCCTCTTTGAGTTCCAGCAGACGGGATGTCCCGCGACCCACCACCTGAAAAAGGATGGTCAGACTGGTCTCATCTGCGTTACATATGGAGAACGGACGTCCCCAGACGAGGTCCAAAGGCCACGAAATAGGCCTGATCATGACGAACTGTCCGGCCCGCCAACCCGGCTTCCAGTCCGGAGATTCGAGTTTGAGTTCGACTATTTCCTCACCGGGTGAGGATAACCCGAGGGGCTTGTTGCTGATGACTTTCACAGCCCTGCAATTGTTTGCACTCATGATTTAATCCTGTAGATTTTTGCTGACCGCACTTTGCGGCATAAGCGTGATACATTATGAATGAACATAAACCAGAAATTCTTGCTCCGGCAGGCGATAAATCCTCTTTCCTTGCAGCCATAGCCGCAGGTGCGGACGCCGTATATGCCGGACTTAAACATTTTTCCGCTCGTATGGAAGCTTATAATTTCGCTACGAGCGAGCTTGCAGCCCTTGCGGAACTGGGCCGGGAAAACGGGGTTCGCACCCATATTCCCATGAACACCCTGATGAAACCGGACGACCTGAACTCAGCAGCCCGTCTTGTAGAACGCATCTCCCGCACTGTAAAACCGGATGCCCTGATCATTCAGGATATCGCCATGGTCGATATCGCCCGTCAGGCCGGATTCGAAGGCGAACTGCATCTTTCCACCCTCGCCAACGTCAGCCACCCTGCCGCTCTCAAGACCGCAAAAGAGCTTGGCGTAGACCGCGTTGTTGTGCCTCGCGAACTCAACCTTGATGAAATCAAGATGATGGCTGAAGCCTGTCCTGATTCCATGACTCTTGAGATGTTCGTGCACGGCGCACTTTGCTATTCCGTTTCCGGCCGCTGCTACTGGAGTTCCTACTTCGGCGGCAAGAGCAGCCTGCGCGGTCGCTGTGTACAGCCCTGCCGCAGACTCTACGGCGGTGCCAAACGTAAAGATGCACCCAAACGTCTTTTCTCCTGCCTCGACCTCAGCCTCGATGTGCTGACCAAGCCGACCCTTGCCATTCCCAAAGTCAGCTCATGGAAAATCGAAGGCCGCAAAAAGGGTCCGCACTACGTCTACTACACAGTAGCAGCGTACAAAATGCTGCGCGACAACCCCAATGACGCCAAAGCCAAAAAGAATGCCGTAGAATTGCTGGAGCTTGCCCTCGGCAGACCCACATCACATTCCGTATTCCTGCCGCAGCGTCCATACACACCGCTTGACCCGTCCAACGAGACCGGCTCCGGTTTCCTGATTGGAATTACCAAACAGGAGAAAAACGGCAAGCCCTACTTCAACTGTAGACAGGAACTCCTTGCAGGAGACTTCTTGCGCATCGGCTATCAGGACCAGCCCGGACACCAGACCATGAAGATCCGTAAATTCATCCCCAAGCGGGGCAAGGTCTCCATCCAGGTCAAAGGCAGAACCCGCCTCAAATCCGGCACACGGGTGTTCCTTATCGACCGCCGCGAGGAAGGTTTGGTCAAGGCACTCAAAAAGCTTGATTCCAGACTTTCAAAGATCAAAGTTTCGGACAACGTAGCGAGCAACATGATAGTTAAGCTGCCGCAGCCCTGTCCACTGCCTGAACGGACCGCGCGTCATACTTTACAGCGCAATCCGCCCAAGGGAAAAACAAAATTCGGTACCGATGTCTGGCTTTCCATGAATGCCCTCAAGCGTACACCGCGTCCGGCTGTATCCAAAATCTTCTGGCACATGCCCCCGGTAGTCTGGCCTGACGAAGAAAAGGAAGTCCAGAAACTCGTCGACATCACCCTTAGCGGTGGTGGTCGCGATTTCGTACTCAACGCGCCGTGGCAGAAAGCCTTTTTTCCGGAACATGCCAAAGTCCGCTTTCATGCCGGACCATTCTGCAACGTTTCCAATCCGCTAGCCATCGAACTGCTGGCCGACATGGGATTTTCATCCGCATACGTAAGCCCGGAGCTGGCCCGCGATGATTTCCTTTCCCTGCCGCAGAGCAGCCCACTTCCGCTGGGAGTTGTGCTTACCGGCATGTGGCCGCTTGCCCTGTCAAGGATCATGGCTGATGAAACAGAATTAATGAGTCCCATCTACAGCCAGAAAAAAGAGATCTGCTGGGCACGCAAATACGGGCAAACCTACTGGATTTATCCCGGCTGGCCGCTTGATCTCGGTGCGGAACGCAAGGTGCTGGAAAACTCCGGCTACACCATGTTCCTTGATATCCAGGAACCGTTGCCCCGCGCTGTGCCCGAGCCGCAAAGAACCAGTAATTTCAACTGGGATTTAAGTTTACTTTAAAAATCCCAAAAACCTTTATTAAGCTTCGCAACGGGTTCTGCACAATTGTGCGGAACCCGTTTTTATTTGCAGTCTTCCAGCATTTTGCGCAGATAATCAGCGGCCCTGCGGCCTTTGAGAGCGCGGCCCCAAAGCTCGGTAATCATCTGCTGATGCAATTCCAGTGCTTCGGGAGCAGATGTTAACATGCCCACACCCAATCGTACATTGGGAAAATGACATAATTTGTAGGGGCTAACACACAGAGTGGACCGCTTAGACTGGCGAAAAATCTGAAAATGAGTGCTGGGAACAGAATCTATCAAGACTCCGATTTGAACCCCGATAGGCTGCTCTTCGAGCAGAGTAATCACATTTTCAACTTCCCGCCGTGCGACTTCGCGCCGCTCTTGCAAAACATCTTCAGGCAGATCAAACGTACCCACAAAACCGCTACGCAAAAACTGCTCAAGATTTGTGGCGGAAGCAAGATTAACCATGCTAGGTCTGCGTTGCTTGTATCGCTTTTTACGTTCCTGCAACACGGAAAGTATTTCAGAGATATGGTTCAGAATATCAGGATCATTCTGCAATTCTTCCGGCAATCCTTCCTTAATGGAAATCTCTAAGTATTTATCAAAATCATCAGTGGTCAGCAGATAGGAAACCAGCCCGAACATAACCGAAAGCTGTTCCGACTCAGCCTCATTCTGGCGCATGCGCTCGAAAAAACTGATAGCAGAAGAAATATATTCTACACCGACACCCATTAATGAAGGAAGAGATACTCCAAATAACTCGGCTATGGATTCAAGAGTTTCAAGTTTGGGCGGATCTCCCTTTTCATAACGATACAAAGCCGCCCGTGAAATTCCGATCTTGGCTGCAATTTCCTCGGTGCTGTATTTACTGCCCAGCCTGAATGCCTTCAGACGGTAGCCTATTTCCTTGGGACTAAGTTCACTCATTCACCCATCTCCATGAGAGCTTAAATTCAACTACCTAACATATATTACTCTGACCACAGACAGTCTGACTTGCCATTACCATTATCACTTATGACTCAAAATCTCGTTTTTGTGAATATTTTTTTGAATTGTTTCAAAAATGAGATTTTGCTTGACAAAAATCTATTTTTTGAATCAATATCACGTAATCAAATCATAACTGCAAGCATATACGAATTTACTTTAAATTCGTCTTGCGGGCTGTTAAATTTGCAATCAAACCCGATTGCCAGTCGGGAAATTGCCGGAATTCATGGTTCCGGTTCGGCTTGATCCTGTGAAACTGCTTAACAGTTTCACGTACACACTTTCAGGAGGCTTCCAGAATGAAATTTTTCGGACGAATTGTTACAGTAGCTCTGGCTTTGTGCATGGTTATGGGTGGAGTTATTTCCGCCAATGCTGCCAAATACGAAGCCCGCATCGGTCACCTTGAATCCCCTCTTCAGCCCCGCCATCAGGGTCTGGAAAAAGTTGCCAAGCTCGTTAAAGAACGTACAGGCGGCGAAGTCGAATTTAAAATTTTCCCCTCTTCTCAGCTCGGCAACCAGCGCCAGATGAATGAAGGAGTACAGTTTGGTACTATCGAAGGAACTGTTTCTGCCGCGGCTTTCCTCGGCGGATTCAACCCTGCTGTTTCCATCATGGACATTCCCTTTCTGCTTCCTGTTGACCGCGTAAAAGCTCAGGAACTGCGTCAGGGCAAGTTCGGTAAAGCACTGCTCAAATCCTTCGATTCCAGAGGTTTCAAAGCAATCGCAACATGGCCCAACGGTCGTAAAAACTTCACCTCCAACAAACCAATTTCCACCATCGCAGATTTTAAAGGCCAGTCCTTCCGCGTAATGGATTCCAAAATCCTCATCGAGCAGTTCGCAGCTATCGGCGCTTCCGCCATCGCCCTGCCTTTCGGTGAACTCTACACCGCGTTGCAGAACGGCGTTGTAGACGGTGAAGAAAACCCTCTCGATACCATTCAGCGCATGAAATTTTACGAAGTACAGAAATACCTCGTAACTTCCGAGCACGGCGCAATGGAAGACTACGTTCTCTTTAACCCCTCCTACTGGGAATCTCTGCCTGAGAAATACCAGAAAATCATCGTGGATGCTTTCATAGAAGTAATGCCCGGTGTTGAAGCTCACAAAGAACAAGCTCAGAAAGACGCACTCGCTGTTATTGAAAAAGCTGGTGTAAAAGTATCTCCTCTGCATGCTGCTGATCGTGCTGCTATGCGTAAGCTCATGTACCCTAAAACCAGCGCGGCTTACCTTGCCCGTGCAGGTGCAACAGGACAGGAACTGATCAAGCTTTACGAAGAAGAATACGCACGTATTATAAAATAGTTAGAAGTTTATTCACGGCAGGAGAGGGTACCCTCTCCTGCCTTTTTTCAGGAGTAAGTAAAAATGCGTAAGTTGCTGGGTTCCCTGCTGGACGGGATACGAATAATCGAAAGAATTCTGATCATTTCCATCAATCTGATAATGGTCGGCCTGTACACATTCAATGTTCTGGTAAGGGAAATAATGCCCGAATACTCCAGCACTTTCGCATGGATAGATGAAGCTACAAGGCTGCTTATGGTCTGGGCGGTTTTCCTTGCCCTTGGCCTTGCCCTCGAACGTGGCCGTCAGGTGGCTGTAACCACACTTTTAGAAAAAATGCCCGACCTGCCCCGCAAGGCTGTCGGCATTATGATCAACCTTACCGGAACTGTCTTTAGCTGCTATCTGGTCTGGCTGGGAATCGCTCTCGTTAAATTCGTCATGCGCACAGGACAGCTCAGCCCGACATTAGGACTGCCCATGTACTGGCTCTACATTGCGCCCACCATCGGATTCGGACTGCTGGCCTTGCGCTACCTGCTCGAACTCTTAAGTATCAACGACCGCCACACCCGGCCCATCGTCACCCAGACTAAGTAATAAAGGCAGGTAGCAAAACATGACTCCCGTAATTATCCTTATCGCCCTTTTGATGCTCGTCTGCGGTTTTGAAATGCTGCTGGTACTCGGCGTACCCGCATTCCTGACCAAGACCTTCATGTTTCCCCGTATCCCTGATCCGGTGCTGATTCAGAAACTGGTCGGCGGAATCAACTTTTCCACCCTGCTGGCAATTCCATTTTTTATCTTTGCCGCAGAACTCATGGCTTCTGGGCAGATTGCCAAACGCTTGACTGACCTGATCAAGCATTTCACCGGACACCGTCTCGGCGGTATCGGCCATACTACAATTTTCGGTTCCATGGCTTTCGGTTCCGTTTCCGGCTCAGCTCCGGCAACGGTAGCCGCCATGGGCAAGCTCATGTACCCGGAACTGCGCAAAACCGGATTCAGCGAAAAATTCAGTCTCGGCCTGATTATTTCAAGTGCTGAAACTGCCCTGCTCATTCCGCCCAGCATCACCTTGATCATCTACGGCTGGATGACCGGAACTTCTATCACCGGACTGTTTATCGGCGGTCTTGGCGTAGGTTTGGCTCTCGGTATTGCTTTTGCCGGACTGGTCATATTCGAATCCCTGCGCAAAGGCGTAGGCCGTGGCGAAAAAAGCACTATACCTTTTCTGACCGTTTTCAGATCCGCCGCTTGGGCACTTGGCCTGCCATTTATCATACTTGGCGGTATTTATTCCGGCCTGTTCACTCCCACTGAAGCTGCCGCTGTATCTGTTGTCTATGCTATCCTTATTGAAGCATTCGTGTACAAGAACCTGTCTTTTTCCCGACTGATCAGCATTACCGAACGGGCTGCAATATCCACCACAATCATTTTCATCCTGCTGGCCATGGGCAGTGTGCTTTCCTACTTTGTCACCCTTGCTCAAGTTCCAGTACTGATCACAGATTTTCTTACTCAAATAGATGCCGGACCGATCACCTTCCTGATGATCGTCAATATCGCATTTTTTATTGCCGGAATGTTTATCGATCCCAACTCAGCCCTGCTGATCTTGGTTCCGCCTCTTTATCCGGTAGCGCTTTCAATGGGTGTTGACCCTATCCACTTTGGTCAAATCGTCTGCCTGAACATCTGCATCGGCATGATCACCCCGCCCTTTGGACTGGATATTTTCGTGGCTTCCTCCACTCTGGAAAAACCCGTAATGTCAATTATCAACGGAGTCTGGCCATTCCTGTTCATTAATATATTGGTCCTTATTCTGGTCACCTATGTTCCCGGCCTGGCAACTTTCCTGCCAAGCCTTATTGCCCCCTAAAAAAGGCAGGTTATCATTATGAACGCAATGACCAACAATATGGGTTCAGCAGGCAGCAACAGCCCCCATCCGGTTCCACAGACCCCGGCAAACCTTGAGCATCTGACCGCAGAAGCGGAAAAGCTCTTTGCCGATCTGGAAGAACTCTCCCGTGATGTGGCCGGGGTATCCCGCCCATCATACGGAGAAGCGGAAACACGGGCTTTTGAACTGATCGAAGATTTCGCCCACAAGGAAGGCTTGATCACCTATCGTGACAATGCCGCAAACCTTGTCGTCGAACTGGAAAAAGTTCCTGCTGATGCCGAATACATCCTCATCGGTTCGCACCTTGATTCCGTCCCCCAGGGCGGAAACTATGATGGCGCCGCCGGAGTAATCGCAGGTTTACTCTGCCTTGTTGAAATAAAGCGTAGCGGCATAACGCCTGAAGTTCCGGTTAAAGTCATCGCACTGCGCGGTGAAGAAAGCGCGTGGTTCGGTGCCTGTTACCTCGGTTCCAAGGCTCTGCTCGGCAAGCTGGAAGAATCCGAACAGGAACTGCTTCAGCGTGATGACAGCCGTCCGCTGAAAGAGCACATGACCGATTGCGGTGCCGAAGTTGAGCGTATTGCCAAGGGCGAAGTGCTCATTGACACATCGAAGATCAAGGCATTCTTTGAACTGCACATTGAGCAGGGTCCGGTCATGATCGCCCGCAACCTGCCCGTTGCCGCAGTGACCGGAATCCGGGGCAACATCCGCCATCGCAAAATCAAATGCATCGGCGAGGCAGGCCATTCCGGAGCTGTTCCCCGTTGGCTGCGTAAAGATGCGGTTTTCGCTACCTCGGAACTGATCACCCGTATTGATGATCACTGGACCACCATCCTTCAACATGGTGGCGATCTGGTGGCAACCTGTGGTATACTCTGTACCGATCCGCAGCATCATGCCATGTCGCGCATTCCCGGAGAAGTGACTTTCAGCTTTGAAGCACGCAGCCAGTACGAGCATACTCTCGCAGCCATTGAAGCCCTGCTTCACTCGGAGTGCGCCACCATCACTCATGAACGCCGCATAAATTTCGAATTCGACAAACCGGTTAAGACTCCTCCTGCGGTTCTGGATCAGGATCTGGTAGAACGTATAAACAATGCTTGCATTGCGGAAGGGTTACCTGTAGAAGCTATTCCAAGTGGAGCTGGGCACGATGCCTCGCTCTTCGCCAACGCGGGTGTTTCCACAGGCATGATTTTCGTGCGCAACCGCAACGGCTCTCACAACCCGGAAGAAGAAATGGACATGGATGATTTTATCCGGGGCCTTTCAGTACTGCACCGCACAATCACGGAGTTCAACTCATGAACAACGAAATCACCATCATAAGACCTGATGACTGGCATCTTCATCTGCGCGATGGAGATATGCTTGCGGCTGTGCTTCCTTCCAGTGCCAATATTTACGGGCGGGCCATTGTCATGCCCAACCTCATCCCCCCGGTAACCACTGCAAGGCTTGCCCAAGAATACCGCAAGCGCATCATTGCAGTAAAACCCGAGGGTTCACATTTTGAACCGCTCATGACCTGCTACCTGACCGATTCCACCTCAGCGGATGACATCCACACCGCCTACGCAGTCAAAGCATTTCATGCGGTAAAACTTTTCCCGGCCGGAGCGACCACCAATTCCGAGAACGGCGTGACTGACATTAAAAATGTCTACCCCGTACTTGAAGCCATGCAGGAAATAGGCATGCCCCTTTCCGTACACGGCGAAGTGACCGACCCGGAAGTAGATATCTTTGACCGGGAAGAGGTCTTCATTGAACGTGTGCTTGATCCGGTTCACAAAGATTTCCCGGAACTTAAAATCGTATTCGAACACCTGACCAGCAAGGCGGGGGTGGATTACGTATTCGAGCAGGATGAAAACATGGCTGCCACCATTACTCCGCATCATCTGCTGCTGACTCGCAATGATCTATTCAAAGGCGGCATGAATCCCTATATGTACTGCCTGCCTGTAGCCAAAACATTTGAAGACCGCGAGGCTGTGCGCAAAGCAGCTGTTTCCGGTGACGAAAGATTTTTCCTCGGTACAGATTCCGCTCCCCATCCGGCGCGGGTCAAAGAAAAAGCCGGGGCTGCGGCGGGTATTTTCAATGCCCCCACTTCAATAGGATATGTAACCCAAGTGTTTGACGAGCATAATGCTTTGGAAAAACTCGAAGGGTTTACTTCCATATACGGCGCCAGATTTTACGGATTTTCTCCCAATGGCAGCACTGTTACTTTGGCCAAACGAGAAACACCCGTTGAAATGGACTGGCAGATCAAAGTCGGTGGAGATATCGTAAAGATATTCAAACCCGACACCCCCCTTTATTGGGATTTGGTTGATTGATACCAGCTGAACCGTTATATTTCGGTTCAGCTTTTTTTTCGCGATAAAATAAAACAAGGAGAAAAAATGGTTCCCACCAGCTTTCCTGACAAAGAGACCATCGCTGAAATCACAGCGAAAATGCTCATCGAAGTAGAAGCAGTTCACTTCCGTGCAGATGAACCCTTCAAGTTCACCTCCGGCTGGGCCAGCCCGGTTTACATCGACTGCCGCAAGCTCATTTCCTTCCCCCGTGTCCGTCAGACCCTGATGGATTTCGGTGCTTCCGTAATCCTGCGCGAAGTCGGCTTCGAATCCATTGATTGCGTTGCCGGTGGCGAAACCGCAGGTATTCCCTTTGCCGCATGGCTTTCCGACCGTCTCATGCTGCCCATGCAGTACGTACGTAAAAAACCCAAAGGATTCGGCCGTGACGCTCAGATCGAAGGCGATTTCGCTGAAGGCGCAAGAGTACTGCTCGTAGAAGACCTGACCACCGACGGACGCAGCAAAATCAACTTTGCTCAGGCTCTGCGCAAAGCTGGTGCTGAAGTAACTCACACCTTCGTGCTCTTCCACTACGGCATCTTTCCCAAAGCAAAGGAAACCCTTGCTGACGCAGGACTCGAAATGCTTTCCCTCGCAAACTGGTGGGATATCCTCAATGTTGCCAAGAAGGAAAAGTACTTCGACACCAAATCTCTGGATGAAGTTGAAAAATTCCTGAACAACCCCATAGAATGGTCCGCCGCACACGGTGGTATTTCTACTTACCCTGAGTAGGCCTTCGGCGAATCTGCCGACGCCTTAAAATCTTTTAGTAGATTTTATTTTACTCTTTATCGGGAAGATGCTTTTTAAAAAGCATCTTCCCGTTTTTTATTGTGAAAAATTCTTAAAAAGTAACTTTAAAGCCCTGTCGGGATTGATTAACTGCGCAATGCAGGAGTATAGTCTCAAACCAGCGGTAATTTTAAACTGAAATCTACTAATTAAACGACTATCTCAAGGACTAATTATGAAAGTGTACGTAGGAATGAGCGCAGACCTTGTCCACCCCGGCCACATGAATATACTTAATATTGCCGCTTCGTACGGAGACGTAACCGTCGGGTTGCTGACCGACAAGGCAATCGCCAGCTACAAAAGACTACCTTTCATGACCTACAAACAGCGCGAAATGGTCATAAAAAACATCAAAGGAGTTACCGAAGTAATTCCCCAGCACACGCTGGATTACGTTGAAAACCTTGAAAAAGTACGCCCTGATTTTGTTGTCCATGGAGATGACTGGAAGACAGGTCCGCAAAAACAGACCAGAGAAAGAGTGATCGCCGCCCTTGCCCAATGGAACGGTAAACTGATCGAACCGGCGTATACTGAAGGCATCAGCTCAACCCAGCTCAACGGCATGCTCAAAGAAATCGGAGTATCCCCTGTTACCCGGCAGCAAAGATTAAAACGACTTCTTGCGAATAAACCGGTTGTCCGTGTGCTCGAAGCTCACAGCGGACTGAGCGGGTTGATTGTGGAAAATGCCAGCGTAAAAAAAGATGGTCGCTCGGTAGAATTTGACGCTATCTGGGAAAGCAGCCTCACCGACTCAACCATGAAAGGTAAGCCCGACATTGAAGCTGTTGATACCACCTCACGACTTCAGACCATCAATGAAATTTTTGAAGTAACCACCAAGCCCATGATCTACGACGGTGATACCGGAGGTAAACCGGAACATCTAGCCTTCACAGTTCGTTCGCTGGAGCGGCTTGGAGTTTCGGCAATTGTTATTGAAGACAAAGTCGGTTTGAAAAAGAATTCCCTGTTCGGGACCGATGTGGAACAATATCAAGCCTCCATTGAAGATTTTTGCTACAAAATTGAAGTAGGCAAAAAAAGTCAGGTCGGAAAAGATTTCATGATCTTTGCTAGAATTGAAAGTCTGATCTTTAACAAACCCGTAGGCGATGCCCTCGAAAGAGCCACCGCCTACCTTGGTGCAGGGGCAGACGGGGTCATGATTCACACTAAAAATAAATCAGAAAAAGACATCCTTGAGTTCTGCCGCCGTTATCAGGAACTCGGACACACCGCCCCCATCATTGCTGTTCCTTCCAGCTACAATAAGGTTTACGAGCAGCAGCTCATTGATGCAGGTGTAAAAATAGTGATTTATGCCAACCACCTGCTGCGGGCAGCCTATCCGGCCATGATGGAAGTAGCCAAAGAGATACTCAGAAATGAACGGTCTTTTGAGTGCAACGACACCTGCATGAGCATTAAAGAGATTCTTGAACTCATACCCGGAACCAAATAAAATGATTGATCCTCTGTTTTTCTTAAATAAATGTAAGGACAACGGATTCAGCACCTTTTACGGAGTGCCGGACTCCACTTTGAAACACTTCTGCACTGCTGCAACTGACGACAAAGAATTACAACACACCATATGTGTGAACGAAGGTGCAGCCATCGGCACTGCAATCGGATACCACCTGTCCACAACCAAAACACCGGTTGTGTACATGCAAAACTCAGGACTCGGCAATGCCGTAAATCCTTTGACCTCGCTGGTAGCAAAGGAAGTCTACTCCATCCCCATGCTGCTCATCGTCGGTTGGCGAGGGGAGCCGGGAGTCAAAGATGAACCGCAACACGCTTTCCAAGGGGTAATTACCCCGGCAATGCTGGAAAATCTTCAAATCGACTACGCCGTGCTCGATAAGGATTCAGACATTGAAAAAGAGCTTCATAAGGCCGATGTTTTTTTTCAAAAGCACGACCGCCCATATGCCTTGTTGGTAAAAAAAGGAACATTCTCTGAATATGAAAGTACGGCCGTAACTGCTGAAGATTATTCGCTCAGCAGACAGAGAGCCATTGAGTGTTTGGTAAATGCACAGAACGCTGACAATGTAATTGTTTCCACCACCGGAATGGCTTCAAGGGAGCTTTTCCACATCAGAAAAGATAATAACATTTCACACGGAACGGACTTCCTGACCGTGGGCGGCATGGGGCATGCCTCGTCAATCGCGCTTGGTGTTGCAGCTAATGCCCCTGGCAAACAAGTCATCTGCCTTGACGGTGACGGTGCATGCTTGATGCATCTCGGTTCTCTTGCGACCATCGGTTCAAGCTGCATAAGTAACCTGCTCCACATTGTCATCAATAACGGAGAACACGGTTCCACCGGAGGCCAACCCACTGTTTCCCGCGAAGTTGATCTTTGCCAAATAGCCAAAGCCTGCGGCTACAGCTCAGTTGCCAGAATTGAAACGGAAGATGAATTAAATGCCAAACTAGCTGAAGCTGAAGGACTCTGCTTTCTTGAAGTGATGACCAACAACCATAAATCAAAAGAGATCGGCAGACCGACCAGCACTCCGCTGCAAAACAAAAAAATGTTCATGGGTAATTTCTAATGGCTGTTTTCACTGGGGACGGCTGTCTGAAACAACTTCTGGACGAGATAAAAGCGCAGCAATACCACAATATTCTGGTAGTCACAGGCAGATCATCTTTTGAAAAATCAGGCTTAAAAGAACAAATCATTTCCAAGCTTCAGGGCTGCGAGCTTATCTTCTTCTCTGAATTCTCGCCCAACGTAAAATATGAAGAAAGCTGGGCCGGATGCGAAAAAATCCAATCATCCAACATTGAGGCAGTACTTGCCATTGGCGGAGGAAGTGTAATCGACATGGCCAAGACAATCTCCCTGAATCCGGAAAGCAGTGAAGAATTGCGCCAAATGATTCTTGGACAAAAAGAAATCCACGAAAACCTGCCCCTTTATTGCGCCCCCACAACAGCAGGTTCGGGGAGTGAAGCCACCCATTTTGCCGTAATCTACATGGACGGTCAAAAATATTCACTGGCCCATAAAAACCTGCTCCCCCTCGGAGTTGCCGTCGACCCGGAACTCTCAGCTTCCATGCCGCCGTACCTGACAGCCTGCTCCGGCTTTGACGCCCTTAGTCAGGCCATAGAATCATATTGGGCAAACGGAGCAACTGAGCAAAGCAGGAAGTACGCCGCAAAAGCAATTTCCCTGATCCTTCCTGCCCTGGAAAAGGTGGTACTCAACCCCGACCCGGAAAGCAGGCAGGACATGGCTTTAGGCGCGCACTATGCAGGCAAGGCGATCAATCTAAGTAAAACTACCGCACCGCACGCTTTTTCCTACTACCTGACCTCCGCGTACGGGATACCCCATGGACACGCGGTGGCAATATTCACCGGACTTTTTTTTAAAATCAACCAAGACGCCATTCCCAATAAACTATACGAAATCATGGGCTGCGCTTCAGCCGATGAGTGCTGCAATTTCTGGTACGAAATGATGAACCGCTGCGAACTGGAATACAGCATGGAAAGACTCGGTATCCCGGAAACAGAGTGTGAAAATATTGTCGGTTACGTCAATCTGGAAAGGTTGAAGAATAATCCGGTTAAGTTGGGTAAAGAGAACTTAGTTCAACAAATAATAAAATTTTATAACTCTGTTTGAACAAATCCTCACCGGAAACCGCACTGAATAAGCCGGGAAAGCTATCTATGCTTTCCCGGCTTTTGTATTATTTGAATCTGACAAAGAGATGGCTAGAACCGATCCATTCCATCAAATTCTTCTGCCGAAGCAAGGGCTTTAGGTTCTTCAAAATCCGGAACATCACAATCATCGGCTGAATCACACTTGAAATAACCCATCATCCTGCGCAATTTTTCAGCCTGACCTGCCAACTCTTGCGAAGTGGCCGAAACTTCCTCGGCAGCCGAAGCTGAAGTCTGTGTTGCAACTTCCACCTGTGAAACAGCAGCCCCGATTTGCTTGATAGATTCGCCCTGCTCCGCACAGGTAGCGTTAATTTCCTCTACCAGACCGGAAGTCTTACCGATTTCAGGAACCAGTTCATTGAGCATCTTCACCGCCCTGTCGGCTACATTGAGTGTACTGGTGGAAAGTTCGCTGATCTCCCCGGCAGCAACTCCGCTGCGCTCCGCAAGCTTACGCACCTCAGCGGCAACAACGGCAAATCCCTTACCATGCTCCCCGGCCCTTGCGGCTTCAATAGCAGCATTCAATGCCAGCAAATTAGTCTGCCGTGCAATATCCTCAATGATGGTAATCTTCTCGGCTATGTCTTTCATAGCATTCACCGCACCGGAAACAGCCTGTCCGCTTTCATCAGCCCTAGAAGCAGCCTTGGTCGCGATTTGAGCTGTTTCCTCTGAATTACGTGCATTCTTTTCAATTGATACTGTCACGGAATGAATAGAAGCGGAAAGCTCTTCCACACTGGCAGCCTGTTCAGATGATCCCTGAGACATGGATTCCGATGTGGCAGCAAGCTCTTCACTACCTGCCGCAATATTTGATACAGCAGAATTAACCCCGCCAACAACATCACGCAGCCTGTAAATCATATCCCCCATGGCATTAAGCATAGTTCCTGTTTCATCACGACTGGCAGATTGCACATTCTGGTTAAGGTCGCCATCGGCCATCTTCATAACAGTACTTTCTGCCGTACGTAACGGGCGGGCAATGGAATTCGTCACCAGCAAGGAAATAACTATACCAAGAAATAAAGCTACCCCGCCGATTCCCATAGCTGTCTTTGAAAACAACCCGGCCTCAGCTTTGAGAGAGACAGTACGCCGACCCATCAGTTCTTCCGCCAGTTCATGTATTTTTATCAATTCAGGTTCAATTGCATGAACGGCAGACCGCATTTCATTAGTCTGTTCCGCAATATTCATATTCTCATCCACAAGAGCCTGAAAAGCCGTGCGGTAAATATCAATACTTTTTTCAATTTCAGCCTTACTCCCAGCCGAAACAGAGGACTGCGAAAAAGCCATACTCAACTTTTGAAGTCCCTCCAAAGTCTTCTTCACATATTTTTCACTTCCTCGGAGCAGGTAATCTTTTTCATCTCTGCGTACGACAAGCACTAGGGACTCAACTCTCGGCACCAAGACAGACTTCAAAGCCTTTTCCATTTTCGCGGCTGATGTTCGTGCCTTAAGGTATAATGCAGTCTGCAAATCTGAGGGTACTCCCTGCACAATCCTCTTCATGGCCGATTCATAAACCCCGAGCTCTTTCAGCTGGATTTTCTTATTTTTTTCCAAGCAGCCACTTTCATTTACAGCCTTCCCATAAGCATTCAGCTCTGCAAATAGTTTTTCATGATATTTTGCGCTCCCAGTCCTCATAAAATCTTTTTCATACCTGCGCATCTGCAACCAATGCAAATACAAATCATCTACCGCATATGCCGGAACACGATCCATGATCACATGGGCAGCTTCCCTGAACTCTCCCTGTAGACCATCTTTAGGGCTTAACCCCTTGGTGACATAGCTTCCCGTAATACCCTTGAATGTTTTAAGATACTTTTGAGCATTAACCTTGATAGCCTCTGCTTGTTGTCTTATCTCAGTCAACCCTGTTTTTAAGCCCGTATCCGAAATATTGTTCATAGCTGTTATGATTTCTGAAACATTATTTTCAACACGTGGAACATATTTCATGTCTTTTCTAAGCATGAAATCCTTTTCAGACCTGCGGGCTTCCAGCATGGCAACCTTAGCATTCTGAACCAGCTGTGAAATATAAACTTCTTCATTTAGAACATCAGTATAACCTTCTCCGGTTTCAATTAGTGCAAACTGATACATACCCAATGCAGAAGCACACAAACTAAGAACAATAACGATGTTACCCAAAAACTTGGTCTTAATTTTAAAATTATCCAATAAGTTCATGTTCCCTCCATCCCAAAGGACTAGCCATAAATTTACTCCAGTTGCATAAGTGCCGCCATTACACATAATACAATTTAGTAACCAGACTGTAACATACAAATGCACATTTCAGCTAACCCAAAAAAATCCCCCTCATACTTTTCAGTACGAGGGGGATAAATATTTTATGATTAGAACTCAGCTAGAACGTCTGCTTAAACAGATCCTCACTGGAGCCTGATCCACCGGAATCACCATCTTCACCGGAACCGGATGCAGTTCTGGTAGGCTGAGTGCCTTCTTTGAATGGCAAGAAGTAGGTTTCCTTAGAATTCGGCCCTGCAAGCAAGCCGGAAGCAGCATCAATTTTTGCCATGACTACGCCTTCAGGCTGCGGGAAATCCTCATAAGGGTAATCCTTTTCCACCTTCTTGCGGTAGGCGACCCAAAGCGGACTGGCCGCGCGGGACCCGGTCTCCCATTTGCCCATGGGGGTAAGCTGGTCAAAACCGACAAAGACACCGGTCACAAGGTACGGAGAATATCCCATGTACCATGCATCCTGCTCATTGTTGGTGGTTCCGGTCTTACCTGCAACAGGACGACGAAGCACTTTGGCTCTCCAACCTGTTCCACGTTGTACAACCTCTTTCATCAAGTTACACATGATGTAAGCTGTCTGCGGACTGATAGCATCAGCTATTTCCGGTTTGGAATCATAAAGCAACTCACCCCACGCACTGTTCACAGATAAAACCAGACGAGCTTTTACCCGCGAACCGCCACGTGCAAAGGTTGAATACGCTTCAACCATATTGATGAGGGTCACGGATGCAGAACCGAGGGCAACGGAAAGGTCTCTGGGAAACTCGGACTCAAGCCCCATATCCTTGGCGCGCTGAATAATCTTATCCATGCTCATCTTGCGGGCAAGTCTGATGGTCACAAGGTTTCTTGATTTAACCAGAGCAGTACGGAGCAAGGTTGGACCGTAAAAAACACCTTCAAAGTTCTGAGGCTTCCAGAGCTTGCCAGCTTCCATATCAGTGTACACAAAAGGTGCATCCATCATGATGGAGGCCGGGGTGAACCCGTTATCCATGGCAGTGGAGTAAACAATAGGCTTGAAAGCAGAACCGGGCTGACGCTTAGCCTGCGTAGCACGGTTGAACTGGCTGCCCTCGCTACCCCGAAAGGTGTAACCACCGACCATAGCCAGAATATCACCGGTCTTGGGGTCCATGGAAACAAGTGCGCCCTGCACAACAGGTTTTTGCATGAGCGATACCAGCCAACTCACATCACCAAGGGTATCAGTATCAGGATCAACCTGATTAAAATTGACTTCACTTCCATCCTTGAAAAAGGCCTTATCAAGTCTTGCCCAAACCACATCACCCTTCTTGAGGATCTTGGTGGCATCTTTCTTGGGGCGGACATCTTCAGGTGCTTTTTTCACATCCGGGGTGCGGCACCACTTCATGCTGGTAACAGGCATGCTGGCCGCATATTTTCCAAACTTAACCGCAGCTTCCTTCTTGGAGACCTTGGTTACCAGAACTTTGACCCATTTTCCGGGGCGCAAATCAGGTTCAGGAATAATCTCGGAAGCTAAAAATCCGGCATATTCAGCAGGCTTGAGCTCCAGCAGCGGCCCTCTCCAGCCACGACGTCTGGTGGATGCTTCAAGTCCCTTCTTAACAGCCTGATCAGCAGCATCCTGATGCTTCATATCGCAGGAAGTGTATACGTTGAGCCCGCCCTTGTAGACGGTCTCTTCCCCGTATTTATCGATCAGCCAACGGCGTACTTCTTCAAGAAAATATGGGCCGTGATTCCATGAAGGATCTTCCATACTCTTATAGACAAGGGGCTGCTCTACAGCTTTGTTGTACTCGTCGCGGGAAATCCAGTTATGCGCGTACATCTGGCCGAGCACATAAAGCTGACGCGCTTTCGCCCTTTCAGGATGACGCAGAGGATCATAACGACTGGGAGCCTGCGGCAGACCGGCCAGAAGAGCGCATTCAGCGATGCTGAGTTCATCAACATGTTTTCCGAAATAAGTGCGCGCTGCAGCTTCGACGCCGTAAGCACCTGCGCCAAGATAAATTTGGTTTAGATAAATGGTCAGAATTTCATCTTTTTCAAGATAATGCTCCAGACGGAAAGCAAGAATGGCTTCCTTGAGTTTACGCTTATAGCTCTTTTCCGGAGTCAGCAGCAGACGTTTAATAATCTGCTGAGTAATGGTACTCCCGCCCTGAGTCTTGGCGCCGCTTTTCATATTAGCGACAAAAGCACGGGAGATCGCGGTGAAATCAACACCGTCATGCTGATAAAAGGAAGCATCCTCCGCTGCCAGAAAAGCCTTGGGCAGTAGCGGAGTCATCTCGTCCATGCGGACCAGAAAACGCTTTTCCTTATAGAAATATCCGAGAACCTTGTGGTTGCGGGAATAAACAGTAGTAACCAGCGGCGGATTATAATCGGTAATATTTTTAAATCCGGGCAGGTCACTGGCAGCCCAGAAATAAAGTCCGGCCATGGACCCGACGCCGAGGATTCCCATCAGCAGTGTCACTATCAGTAGGATTTTATATACTTTTTTCATCTATGATTCTCATCAATCATCTGCATGGGGAGCAAATCCCCAAGCGATTCTCAGCCTGCTGTGCAGCTCGCGCACTTCGGCCTGCGTAACTCCAAGAGCCTTAAACAACTTGCCCGGAGTTTTATTTTCATGCTGTGCGAGACAGTTTTCAACCTCAAGAAGCGTAATCCTGCCATTCTCATCTGTCCAAAAAGGAAAAATCCGGCAATACAAGGGCCGGACTTTCTTGGGAATAACACACCCCTCGCTACCAAGAAACAAACATTTTCCACCGGAGTCAACTGCCAGTCGATAATGAGTTCCTCCGGGAGGAAGAAGCTCTTTTACAGTCCTGCGTTGTCCCGGGAATAGTCTGAGCATATTCTCAATAAAAACAGGTGTATTTACCTGCAAGGCAAACCCACCGAAATCGGGAACGCATTCCATAATGCGTTCCCGTTCATATTCAGAGACAGGGAAGCAGACTTCCTCGGTCCCCGGGGTCAATTCACAACATGTCGGCCCCTTGGCACCGCATCTGGCACATACAAAAGGATCGCTCATGATAATTAAAGACTCCCGGTAAATTTATTAATCGTCCTCAAGACACATTTTCCCGTATCCCTTACAGGGAGGAATGGGATAATCGCCGTTGAAGCAGGCAAGGCAGTAAGAATCTTTGTCTTCCACTGAACTAAGCAGACCGTCTATGGACAGATAGTGCAGGGAATCAAGACCTAAGAAACGTGCAATTTCCTCTTCAGTGCTGTTGGCGGCAATAAGTTCGCCCTTGGATGAAAAGTCGATACCGTAATAACATGGGTTGCGTATAGGAGGACAACTTACCCGCATATGAATTTCACGGGCACCAAGTTCACGAAGTTTTTTGACTCTGGTCCGGGTGGTTGTTCCACGTACAATGGAATCTTCCACAATCAGGATCTTCTTGCCCTTGATCATGGATTTTACCGGATTTAGCTTAACCCGTACGCTGAAATCGCGCATATCCTGTGAAGGCTGAATAAAGGTACGGCCTACGTAATGGTTACGGATCATGGCAAGTTCGAGCGGTAGACCAGATTCCTGAGAATAGCCTACTGCGGCATAGTTTCCGGAGTCAGGAAACGGCATGACAAAATCAGCATCCACGGGTTGTTCACCTGCCAGAACAGCCCCCATTTTCTTGCGTCGTTCATAAACAACTTCACCAAAAACAGTGGAGTCAGGACGGGCAAAATAGATCAGCTCAAAAATACACTGACGCTTGGGAGCACTTTCGCAATAAGTATAGGAAGTGAGCTTTCCGTCTTCCACAACTACCATCTCTCCGGCATTGACGGGACGAATTTCCTCAGCATCGATGAGATCGAAAGCACAAGTTTCAGAGGCAAATACGTAATTATCGCCCACACGACCAATAGCAAGCGGCCTGAATCCATTAGGATCTTTTACGGCGATAAGCTTATCATTAGCCATAATCAGCAGGGAAAAAGCACCCTTAACCTTACGGCAGGCCTTCATGACCGCGTCTTCAATGGTATTACCATTAAGATGCTTGGCGATCAGGTGAACAAAAACCTCGGAATCCATAGTGGTCTGAAAAATAGACCCCTGTGCCTCAAGCTCTTTACGCAGTTCAAGGGTGTTTACGAGGTTCCCGTTATGGGCGATTGCCAGATGCAAATCACCGAACTTGACGAGAAAAGGCTGGGCGTTCCTGATCAAGGAAGCCCCGGTAGTGGAGTAACGAATATGCCCGATACCAATATCGCCTTTAAGTTCCTTCCCGAGATGGCGTTCGTTAAAGACATCGGCCACAAGCCCCATGCCCTTCTGTTCACGGATAGTTCCGCCATCCCAAGTCACGATCCCGGCAGACTCCTGCCCGCGATGCTGCATGGCGTAAAGGCCGAAATAAGTCATTCTTGCTGCTTCAGGGTGTCCATAAATCCCAAACAGTCCGCAATATTCTTTTTTCATTTTTCCTTTTCCCGAAAAATGCCTCCGGCGGCTTAAACCCTTTTGCAAAAGGGTTTAAAAATCCCAAAACCTTTTATTAGGGCTTCGCCGCTTGAAGCGATAATTGTTACTATCAAAAAAGGAAAAAGGACCGTAGCTATAGCTCGGTCCATTTTCCAATTAATTAACTTCTTACATGTTATGGTAGTGCTGCAAGCACTGCACATCAAGTCCTTTGCCACGTTGCTCCTCAATTGCCAAACTCATGGCATTGGCGCCCGTGACAGTCGTTGTATATGCCAGTCCGTGAAGCAGGGTAGTCTGCCTGATTTCTTTGGAATCAGTAACTGTCTGCTTGCCGGAAGGCGTATTTATAAGCAAGTCGATGTCACCGTTCTTGATATAATCAACAACGTGTGGTCGACCTTCATTCACTTTGAGAATTTTCTTGGTAGCGATGCCCTTCCCATACAGGAAGTCAGCGGTTCCTCCGGTGGCCAGAATCTTGAAGCCCAAGTCTTCAAATCTTCTAGCAATAGGCAAAACTGCTTCCTTATCACGATCCTTGACCGAAATAAAAACAGTTCCCTCAAGAGGCAGCTTAATGCCTGCACCCAGTTGAGCTTTCATAAAAGCAAGGCCGGGAGTATAATCCATCCCCATAACCTCGCCGGTAGAACGCATTTCAGGCCCAAGCATGACGTCCACATTAGGAAATCTATTGAAAGGGAAAACCGCTTCTTTAACGGAGTAAAATCCTTCCTTACGCATAGACCAAGGATCGAGATCCTTGAGCTTTTCACCGAGCATGACCTTGGTTGCCATCTTAGCCAGCTGGATACCGGTAGCCTTGCTCACGAACGGAACAGTACGGGAAGCACGGGGGTTTACTTCAATAATATAAACATCACCATCTTTAACCGCGAACTGGATGTTCATAAGGCCGACAATTTCCAGCTCTTCAGCAAGGGCCACAGTCTGACGTTCAATCTCAGCCACGAGCTCATCGCCCAAAGTATGCGGAGGCAGTACGCAAGCGGAGTCACCGGAGTGGATTCCAGCTTCCTCAATATGCTCCATTACCCCGGCAACATAGGTCTGGTCGCCATCTGAAAGAGCATCAACATCCACCTCAACCGCATTCTCAAGGAATTTGTCGATGAGGATGGGGTGCTCTGGAGAAACAACCGCAGCTTCGCGGAAATAAGTATCGAATTCCTCGTCACTGTAAACAATATCCATACCACGTCCACCAAGAACGTAAGAAGGACGCAGTACCAGCGGATAGTCGAGACGCTCAGCAATGGTCTTGGCGTCGTCAAGGGACATGGCAGTTCCGTTAGGCGGCTGTTTGAGATCAAGCTTCTGGAGCAATGCCTGAAATCTTTCCCTGTCTTCTGCACGGTCAATTGCGTCAGGTGAAGTACCCAAAATGGGAACCCCGGCCTTGAGCAACGGAATAGCGAGGTTCAAGGGAGTCTGTCCACCAAACTGGACGATGACACCTTCAGGCTTTTCAAACTCGATGATATTGAGCACATCTTCGTAAGTAAGCGGCTCAAAGTAGAGTCTGTCAGAAGTATCATAGTCAGTAGATACGGTTTCCGGGTTGGAGTTGACCATGATCGATTTCACGCCCATGTCTTCCAACGCGAAAGCGGAGTGACAGCAGCAATAGTCAAACTCAATGCCCTGCCCGATCCTGTTGGGACCGCCGCCAAGAATCATGACCTTGCGCTCCTTCATGGATTCTGCTTCCTGACCGGACTCATAAGTGGAGTAAAAGTAAGGAGTGTATGCTTCAAATTCAGCAGCGCAGGTATCAACCAGATAGTAAGTAGGAATCAGACCGAGATTCTTCCTGAATTCACGGACATTCTTTTCGGACTCACGCCACATGGTTGCCAGCTGCGGATCGGAATAACCGTATTCCTTGGCTTTCTTGAACATGGCCGCAACCCGCTCATCACCGGAATACAAACCGTTCTCAAGGGAGAACTGTCTGAGTTCTTTTTCAAAAGTAACAAGATCTTCAAACTGGTGCAGATACCAGGGATCAATCTTGGTAATGTCGAAAATTTCCTCAAGGGTCATTCCGGCAAGGAAAGCTTCCCGTAGGAAAAACATACGCTTGGAGTTGGGCTTGCGGATCAAACCGACCAATTCATCACGGTCGATATCACTGGGTTCGAAAACCTTGCCGAAGCCGGGCATGCCTACTTCCAGCGAACGAAGCCCTTTCTGCAAACATTCTTTAAAGGTCCTTCCGATTGCCATGGTCTCACCGACACTCTTCATGGCAGTGGTCAGGTAATCTTCAGCACCGGGGAATTTTTCAAAAGTAAATCTGGGAATCTTGATCACGCAGTAGTCAATGGTCGGTTCAAAAGAAGCCATTGTCTCGCGAGTAATGTCGTTGGGAATCTCATCAAGGGTGTAGCCAACTGCAAGCTTGGCTGCGATCTTGGCGATAGGAAATCCGGTTGCTTTGGATGCCAGAGCGGAAGAACGGGAAACACGCGGGTTCATCTCAATGATTGCCAGCTCACCATTTTCCGGGTTGATAGCAAACTGTACGTTAGAGCCGCCGGTTTCAACGCCGATTTCGCGCATAATGGCGAGTGAGGCGTCCCTTAACATCTGGTATTCAACATCGGTCAAGGTCTGAGCCGGTGCAACAGTGATGGAATCACCGGTATGCACGCCCATGGGGTCGATGTTTTCGATTGAACAGATGATTACGCAGTTATCCTTGCGGTCACGCATGACCTCAAGCTCGTACTCTTTCCAGCCGAGGATGGACTCCTCAAGCATGACTTCGTTCTGAAGACTGGCGGAAATACCCTGCATGGCGATATCTTCAAGATCTTCCATGTTGTAGGCAACACCGCCACCGGTTCCACCAAGGGTGAATGCCGGACGGATGATGATAGGAAAATCAATTTCCTTACCGCAACGGCGGACATCATCAATGTTGCGGGCAATTCGGCTGGTGGGAACCTTAAGGCCGATTTTTTCCATGGCTGCACGGAAAAGTTCACGGCTTTCAGCTTTTTCAATAACATCAACAGATGCACCGATCAGCTCCACACCGAATTTTTCAAGCACACCCTGCTCTGCAACAGCAAGGGCGGTATTCAGTGCAGTCTGTCCACCAAGCGTGGGCAGCAGTGCGTCCGGTCTTTCTTTTTCAATGATTTTGGCAATGGTGCCGGGTTCGATGGGTTCAATGTAAGTTCGATCCGCTAGAACGGGATCGGTCATGATGGTTGCGGGATTTGAGTTAACGAGAATAACCTCGTAACCTTCTTCCTTAAGGGCTTTAAGAGCCTGAGTCCCGGAATAGTCAAACTCGCAGGCCTGACCAATGACGATCGGCCCGGAGCCGATAAGCATAATTTTTTTGATATCAGTGCGTTTAGGCATGAACTCCACCCAAAAATGGTTTGAGATATTGGCGTTAAGACTTGTGAAGAGACAGAAAGACATAAATCATTACTCGCAGATGAGCAAGCAGAGAGTTGTCTACCTTATTTGTATGATAATCTCCTCGTGCCATTGACAAAATACACAACTGACTTTAAATTTCAATTGCAATGAACGTAATGACAAACACAGAAAACGCACGACCTCTCTCCAGCTATAAAGGCGGAATGTCGGTCAGGGTAACCGGATTTGAAGGTGGAAAGTGCTGCCGTAGCAGACTCCTTTCCATGGGCATAATTCCGGGTACAATCGTGGACATAATTAGTGGTCACGGTCGTATGAATGTCCGTGTGCGCAGCTCGCAGTTTGCCATTGGACGTGAAATGGCCAACAAGATCATGGCCATCCCTGTATGCGACTGCAACAAATGCAGTGCATTTTAGTATACACGCAACTAAACTTTTCGCCAATTCAATCAAGAGGATTTAGTCATGGGTTCTGACGCAAAATGGCAATCTCTTGAAATTCTTGCCAACAACGGCTCATGGTTTTCTCTCACAATTCTTGAGATGAAAAAAATTCATGACCGCCTTAAGGCTTCGCACGGTGTCTGGTCCAACACTCAGGACACAGTAGAGACCATGAACTCCCTCAAAAACTACAAAGATTTCGTCGAACGCACTGAAGGCCGGGTTATCAATCTCGTAGTCAATGGTACGGACGTTCCTTACGACCTGCCTAAAAAGACCAAAGCATAATTAATTTCACCCTGCTTACTTTTATTTGCCTTCCCCCTGCTCTTCTGGCATTTTCCAGCCATGAGCAACACAAAATCCACAGAAGAAAGAATAGAAAGCCTTGAAAGCGCACTAGCTCTTCAGGACCAGACCGTTGAAGAACTGAATAAATTCATCATCGCCCAGCAAAAACAAATCAACGAGCTTGAGAAAAAGCTTGAATTCATGGTCAGGCAGATGAAAGACCTCAAAGAAGCCGTGGACTATGCCTCTCCGCAGGATGATGTTCCACCGCCCCATTACGGACAGGTTTAATTTAGATTCGCAAACTAGCCTCTAAAATAAGAATGTAAAAGGCCAGCCTCGTAATGAGGCTGGCCTTCTTAGTAAACCGTTAATCTATTACAGGGCGTCTCAAACGACATCCTCAAACTATCTGCCGATACCCAGATCAATTTCCATATCATCCGGGGCCTTCATTTCCACTGCATAATTTACTGAATATTTTCCAGCAGCAGGAACTTCTACCAGCCACTCAAAATTATCATCTTTAATCTCAGCCTTGGGTTTAGTTATAATTTCCAGCTTAATTCGCTTATCACCGGATATTGGAGCAGGCTCCTGCACCAGTACTTTAATCGGAGATTTGCGGCTGTTTTCAAGCTCAAGTTTGTACTTCCAGCTGTAAGTCTGCTTGGAACTGAACATACCCTGCTCGCCTGATTTCTTCTCTACAGTTTTGCGCTCAGCTTTAAGCATGGGATCAGAGCCGAAGAAAAGCTTCTTCTCCTTACCGGAAAAAGAAAACCGTTTCTTTCCAATCATGGTTCCTTCCATGAACATGAGAGCAACTCCAACCGGATAATCTTTTGCTTCAGCAAGCAGAGTTTTAGCAGAAACAAAAATATCAGGAGTAAGGGAAGGACGGGCTATGAAAGAGAATTCAGATTTCCAAGTCTCACTCTCCACCGCATATTTCCGGGTACTACCCGCAGGAATGGATTTCTTGCCCATCTCCCACAATGAATAAGTAGCTTTACTAACCCGCTTGGGAGCAGGGCTATAAGACACACCACTCCCTGCACTTTTAGCCATGGAAGCGGACTCCATGGCCATATTCATTTCATCCATGACATAACGGCCCACGACCGGTTCCGGCTCAGGGCGGGGTTCAATAATCCAGATATCAAGCTGCGGCGGGGAGATTCTGGAGCGTTTTTTTACTGTTGCAAGGGCTACATCACAATTTTTAAAATCCATGCCGCTACCCTGACGAATTTCCGCTTCAAAGGTAAATTGTACCTTTCCGGAACCGGGAAATGCATCAAGCTTGTATTTTGGAGTCCACCCGCAATTGCCCAGCATGTAACCTATTTTAAAATCGGCACTCTTAGCACCCTTGGAAACTATAGAAACTTTCACGTTCCAAACCAATTTGCCGCCACCGGACATTTCCTCCAACTGTCGCTGCAAATCGTTGATAAGTTCTTGCAGCTCATCAATCTTGACTTTGAGTTTTGCAGATTCAGTATAAAGATTGGAAAGATTGCTGACCACCAGCCCAGCAATTTTATTTAAATCTGCTGGCTTAATCTGCTGCTCACTTCCTCTCTCCTTCCAAAAAACGATCCCGCCATCTATGGCCTGTTTCTGGGAGATTACGGTATTCCTCTTGAACTTCAACTGATCAATCTTTTTACCAAGCTCAATTGCAGCTGGAGAACGAGACAAATCACTCCGGCTCCATGAAACATCATTGATAGCTACTCCCTTGCTCAGAGAAGCGATGGTAAATGTATCCGGCACTGCCTGCCCTGACAGGGTAAACAGAACGTAGTTGCCATTCACATCATTCTTAATGTTCGCCTTCACCTCACTGCTGAAATCTGCACCGGACGGATAAAAAACCACCCTTTGCCCGGATGCAGCCAAAGCTGTGCCGCAAAACACAACCAACAAAAGTAAAGTCATACATATCATTTTTTTCTGCAAATCATCATCCTCGGTTAGCAGTCAATAAAAATCTTGATTCTGCATCATATCAGAGATCAATCAGATTCAACAACACTCAATCATATCTAATTAAAAATATTTAATCACCCCTACTGACGGCTATTAATCCTTTGCCCTACTCGACAATTCATCCTTTTTGATAAATACTCCATGCCGTTAGTATTAAATTTATTCACTACAATCGGAGCACAAAAATGAGCAAAAAACTCTCCCTGCTCGTCTGCGGCGGTGCAGGATATATCGGCTCACATATGACTAGAATGATTGCCGAGGCCGGACATGAAGTAACAGTCTTTGACAACCTCTCCACAGGCCATGCACAGGCACTCAAATGGGGTAAATTCGTACAGGGCGACCTGCGCAACCCCGCTGATCTTGAAAAGCTGTTTGCTGAAGGATCATATGATGCTGTTTTTCACTTTTCCGGGCTGATTGTAGTCAGCGAATCCGTAGAGAAGCCCTTTGAATATTACGACAACAACGTAACCGGAACCCTCAACCTGCTGCAAGCCATGCGCAAACACGGCGTGGATAAATTCGTATTTTCATCCACGGCTGCGGTTTATGGTGATCCGGTTATGGATATGATCACTGAAGAGCATCCCCTTAAGCCGCTGAATCCTTACGGCAGGACCAAACTTCAGGTAGAAGAGATCTTACAGGATTATGCTGTTGCCTACGGTCTTGATTCAGTCTGCTTCAGATACTTCAATGCTGCCGGAGCTCACCCGGACAGCATCATCGGGGAAGCGCATTTACCTGAAACACACCTCATTCCCAACATTCTGCTCAGCAGTATAGACGAAGGACGCAGGCTGAAGATTTTCGGCAGCGACTACCCCACCCCGGACGGAACCTGCGTGCGCGACTACATCCACATACTGGACCTCTGTGACGCACATCTCAAAGCTATTGAGTATATGAACGACAACAAAGGCGCACATTCCTTTAACCTCGGAAATGGCAAAGGATTCAGTATACTTGATGTGATCAAGTCTTCCAGCGAAGTAATCGGGCACGAAATTGAATTCGACTACGAACCTGCAAGGGCCGGGGATTCACCCAGACTGGTAGCAGACAGTTCAAAGGCGGCAGAACTTCTGAAATGGACCCCGCAATATGCAGACCTGCGTGAGATCATAGAAACAGCTTACCGTTGGCACAAAAATCCTGCTTTCTAATCAGTTTAGTTAATACAAAAGAAGAAGCTGGAGTTTACGTTAAACACGTTAACTCCAGCTTTCTTTTTTCTAAAATTATAGATCTAACGGGTGACCAATAAAATATCCTGATGATTCATCGCCTTACGGCCACACCAGTTACCCAAAAGGATTTCTTTAACCTTAAATTCTCTCTGCTCAAACATATTCAAGGCAAACGTTTCATCATAACCCACCGCATCCATGGGGTCCTTGGGATCAGCGGTGTAGAATATCCCGTACTTGAAAAAATCATGTGTGCTCTTACCCTGATCCATCAAAGCATTGGAGTCATCATTAACCAAAAAGAACGTCGCAAAAATACGCCCTTTGTCGGTCAGAACCCGATCCATCTCCTTGATGTAATTCATGATATCTTCCGGCATCATATGTGTGAACACGGAATTAAGCATAATCAAGTCAAAGCTGTCATCTTCATAGGGAAAAATAAAATCAGCTGCCTTGATTTGAGCATAGGGATTGTATGTTGAATTAAAGATATCAACCAGTTGAAACCTGAAATTAGGAAACTCCGGGGTAATATTATCCGAACACCATTTAATCCCCACAGGAAAGGTATCAAATCCTTCATACCCCCCCTCTTCTGAAAGATATTCCAGCAACGGAAAAGCCAAACGACCTATTCCACACCCGATATCCAGAACTTTCTCATCCGGTTGCAGGTCAAGCTTATCCCGGCAGAAGCCGATCATCTTGTTCCCCACAGCACGGAAATCTCCCCCACCGAAACAAATATGCAAATCCTCTGGAGGATCAGAAATCTTAGTAATATCTCTCATGGTCCACCGCTTACATCTGGTTCAAACAATCATCGCAGACTTCGCCTTCGGGTGTTTCCACGGGAGCAGCTTTGGCAGACTTTTCCAAAATCATATCCACCATCTTTTCAAATCTTTCAGCAGGCAGGTAACCACGAATGGTTACACCATTAACCAAGAAGGTGGGAGTAGCATCGATTTTAAATTCGCCGGCTTCTTTCTCGTCAGCCAGCAGGAATTCCTGCAACTGGGCTGAATTAAGACTTTTCTGAAGCTGGTCCGGGTCAACGCCTATTTCAGTCAGAATTTCTCCTAGAACAACACCTTCTTTATCTTCATAGATTTCTTTCTGGCGTTCAAAAGCAAGATCATGAAATTTATATGCTTTATTCTTATCAGTCAGGGCAAGAGCTTCAAAAATAAGTGCCAGTTCACGGGATTGTTCATGCATGGGCAGGTGCTTAAAAACCAGCCTGTATTTTTCCGGCTGTTCAATCGCCAGTTTGCTTACAACCTTGGCTCCCTTGCTGCAATAAGGGCAAAGAAAATCAGAGTATTCCACAATTGTCACCGGGGCAGAAGGATTCCCAAGCATGGGTCTTTCAGCCCAGATACGAGGCTTGAAAGGATTCATAATTTCAGCTTGAAGCATGGCTTCGCGCTTGAGTTTCTCACGCTGGTCAATACCCTCTTCAACTATCGTCAGCATATCCACACTATTTTCACGCATGACATCAAGCACAATCTGAGGATTCTCGCGTATTGCTTCGGTAATCTGTTCCTTGAGCATCTGTTTATTCACACAACCGGAAGCCATCACAAGTAAACACAACACAAGTAAAATTCTCTTTAGCATAGTACCCTCTTCAGCTGTAATTCAATAAAAAACCTCCATACGGTCATACCGAGGAGGTTTTTGATAATCATAAGTTCAAACAGGCTCGAAACTATTCAACCCCAAGTCCCCAGACATCACTAAAAGAATCGTCTCTTTTATCAACCTTTTCACAAAAATCTGAATGAATAAAATCAGGATCCATGGTGGGAACCGAAGGTCCGCCAAAAGGAGAAGTCACGATATCATACATACCTGAAACAACACGTCCTCCGGCATAGGCAAAGCCCACAAATAAACCGCCTATATAACCAGCGGCTTGCTGTGCAGGTTCATCATTTTCAGCAGCGAGATCAACAGCCTGATTGGGGATCTCCAGCGGCGCGCTCAAAATATTAGTCATCCCCCGTCCCAACTTACGAGGCGCACGATCAGAATAATTCTCTTCGTTTCCCACATAGTTTGCTGAGTTAAGGGAGCAGCCGCCAAGCAGCATTGAAGACAAAACCACTGCGACAAGCAATATTTTTACAAATATTTTAGATTTAATCATTTTATCTCCTGTTCATAAATATATGCCCCCGCTCCAGTTCTCTGTCAAGACTATGCGCGTATTTACAGGGCCAATAAAGGATTCTGAACAGAATTAGAACAAGAAAGGCCGCCCCATCGGGACGGCCTTTCAATATTTTATTTACTGGATTCTTACCACTGCTTCTTACGCTGCTCTTCAAGAGCTGCGTCCTGTTCTTCAAAAGTAGCAAAACCGGCATGATGCATGGCATCTTCAACGGTCTGGTTCCAATTCCAAGCAGAATAGATGACAGGTTTGTGGAAAGTACCGCGAAAGGTATCCATTTCCTGCCTGATAAAATCTTCTCTGGGAGAATCCAAGTTGTCGCGGAGCTGCTCGTTAAGTCTTCTGATTTCGCCTTCATACCAGTCTTCAAGATCCTCAGGGGTCTTGTACTTTTTGATGATGTGGCTGTAACCGTTTTCTTCCATGAGCTTGGCAAGGCGCTCAAAATGACGGGCCCTGATCCACTGTCCCAACTCACTGACCTTGATATTTTCCGCTTCAACCGCAGCCATATCAAGCTTGGTCTGGAGATAAGTGTCAGGAACAACAGATGCGGAAACAATCCCGGCAATGCAGACAACACCGCGCAGAATGACGCTGTTGGAAACACCCTGACCGCAGAAACCGATCTTCTTACCGAACTTCTGCCCGGTAAAGATTGCGGAGAGAATGGCCCAGACAACAGCTGGATCTTCTTCATCATAGATGTGCTGAAGACTGGAGTTATCCCGGTCAGTACCGAGAACCAGCTGAGTCATATCATTGGAACCGATGGAGAATCCGTCGACTTCCTTGATGAATTCCTTACTGAGTACGGCGTTACTGGGAATCTCAGCCATGAGGATAAGCTTCAGGCCGTCCTTGCCGGATTCAAGATTATGCACCTGCGAGAGGTAACGTTTCATGCTGCGCGCTTCTTCAATGGTCCTGACAAAAGGCAGCATGATATGCAGATTTTTACCGCCGAATACGCCACGCGACAGCTTGAAGGCTTCCAGCTCCCAGTCGTGGATGTTTCGGGAAACACCGCGATAGCCGAGCATGGGGTTGTCTTCGTGATGCTCAAAAAGCAATCCACCGAGAAGGTTGTGATATTCGTTGGTCTTGAAGTCGGTAGTTCTGTAAACAATATCCTTGCCGTAGAAAGCCATGGCGAACAGAGCCAAGCCCTGAGACAGGGTCTGGATATAGTTTTCCTTACCGGTTCTGAGACCACGGGATTTAATAATATCTGCTATACGCTGGCGAAGAGTGGTAACCTCGTCCATTTCGGATTTGAGACCCATTTTAAGGGCCACTTCTTCACGTAATGCTTTAATTTCATTAATATAATCTAAAACAACAGGATTCTCTTTGGCTTTAGCAAGCATCTCAGGCAGTTCATCAAGAGATTCGGTACGCTTATAGATGAACTTGGAGTCTGCATGTTCACCGGCATGAATACCGAGAACACCACGCAGATGCTCCTCAATATTAACTGATGTCTTGAGTGCATAGAGACTTTCAGTGGCATGCTCAAGATAATGGTCAAGCTTCTTATCAAGTTCGCGCAACTGACGATGCATGGCCAAAACTTCTTCAGTGCCACGTGCGGTGTTGGCGTTGGCCATGGAGTCCATGTCCTCAGTCAACCCGGTCAATGCACCCACATACTCCCTGAGATTAATGTTCAGGGAAATAAGTCCGGAATCAAGCTGGGTCTTCATGACCGTAGTCAGCCTTGAATCCAGTTCATCAAGCTTATCCTGAACCAATTTATCAAGAGTTCCGTTATCGTAAGCTTCAAGAGCCAGCGGATGCACGCCCACGTTGCCGAGCATAAATTCAGCACGCAGCAGGCCGACTTCAAAATCAGGAACTTCTCTCAAACGGGAAAGGAACAGAGACTGTCCCACATCCGCAAGAATAAGGCCGACTTTAGTCTTAGTGGCTGGAAGTTCTGCGATATTGATAGTTCCGCCAACCTCAATAAGAGGCAGCACGCCGCGATAAACCTTACCGCGTGAACCGTCGACAGTGATTTCCTGCCCTTCAAGGGAGCGGATAATTTCCAGTCTCTGGATACCGATGATGGCCGGAATTCCCAGCTCACGGGAAGTGATCGCGGCATGGCTGGTGTCACCGCCCACATCCGCGAGAATGCCGGAAGCAATACGCATCCCCGGAACCATATCCGGGTCGGTACGCTCAGCCGCAAGAATATCGCCTTTGTGGATTTTGTTCAGCTCAAGAGCAGAACGAAGGAACTTAACTGTGCCCTGCCCTGCTCCGCGTGAAGCACCGTTACCTTCGAGAACAACTTCGGCCTCTTCAAGCTCCTTGGGATCAACCTCAAGTCTACGCATGAAGATGGAATCGGGATGCTGCTCAAATTCTTCATTCCAGCGAGTTTCAGGACGGGCCTGAACAAACCAGAGACGGTCAGCCGCATCAAGGCAGAACTCGGTATCCATGATCATACCGCCGTATGCCTCACAGATAGAGCGTACGCCTTTGGCTACTTCCTCTGCCTGTGCAAGAGAAAGTGCCCAGCGGTACACTGCACCGGGCTGAACCTTCTCAACCTTGGTTCCGCCCTTCTCACTGTAGACTATCTTCTTATCCTTGCTACCCATGTTACGGACAACAACTTCAGAACCGTCATCGCGCTGAAATACGTAAAATTTATCAGGGGTGACCATGCCGCCCACAACAGCCTCTCCGAGACCATAACTGGCATCTATGGAAACAAGATCTTTACGATCTGTTCCACGGCAACCGGTGGAAGTATCCGCACTAAACGCGGTACCGGAAATAACCGGGTTGATCATGCGCATGATGCACACGGAAAGTGAGGTATTCTCGATGGCCCATTCAAGCTTCGCATTCTCGGCAATGGAGGCATCGCCGGTATTCTCAGCAAGAGTAACAGCATCAAGAATAGCTTCACGGCGGTAGGTCATGCTGCGCAGGTTATAAGCGGATGCGCAGTCCCAGTGATATGCTTCGGCACAATTATCGTCGCCGACAATATTAAGATAGGTATCCTGAAGTCCGGCAAAGGCCTTTTTACGACTATCTTCACCGGCTGCGGAGGAACGGACAGCAACAGGCTCATTCTCAAGTCCTGCATCCTTGCATATTGAAAGATAAGCTTCCTTAACTGCGTTTTCGACTTCTTTAGGCAGTATAACCGAAAGAATCGCACTCTGAACAAGTACGGATCTTTTACGCAGCTGGTCAATTCCTTCAGGAGAAGTGGCGAACCCTTCAACAACGTTGTTGATAAAAGTACGCAGCTGAATCTGCGTTTCAGTATGCTTACCCGCTTCTTTCCTGATCACCAGCGCGATAGAACGGACAAACTTCTGTAAAAATTCACTGTCGCTGTTAACTTCTTCACTGCTCCAGTCCACAGCATTATATTCACTGTCTACAACAGCTCGGACAACACTGGCGTGGACCTTGGTCTCATCAAGAAGTTTATGGAATGCAATAGACGATACGGCTCTAAACTGGGGTGATCTGATGCCTTCGACCTCACTGATCAAAGCGGTATTATAGTTCTTTCCGCCGACCAGTAATTCTGCATCTTCGCCGATTTTAACGATATCGGCACCGGTTAGAATCAGCTTTTTCTCAAGCTGTTTTTTAGCCTGGGACTTCTTGGGAGCTGCGGTTCCCGCACCTTTAGCGGAAACGGCTTCTTCCGTCTTACCAGCCATCACTTCCTCCTTACACATCATTAATAAGATATGCCTTTGGATTTTAATATAAAATCCGGGTAAATAAGATAATCAGTAATCGAAAAGAAATTAACAGAATATAAACAGACATAGCACCCTGCTCAATAAAAAGACAGGGGTGCCAACAGTAATGATACTAATTCGAGCGCAAACGGAAGAACTCCGCTGCATTCCGGGGTTGCCGTAGTCGGGTGAAAAGCTTCCCTTCATTTCACCCGGCAACAAAAAATGAATTCCTCAGCAAGGCCTGTATGTCAAGAAAAAACAGTACCTAACACAGTTATAAAGGCATTACAGAACCGGAATAAATCTCGTGCTGCTCACCATTATGATCAACGACAAGACCTCCATCAGAACGCAGACCGCAAATAACACCACGGTCAATTCCTTCAGGACCGTCAACAATTCGTACTTCCTCACCGAACCAGACCAGCCGATCCGCAAGCTCGTATAGAAAATCATCAGTATTCTTCATGGAGATAATATGCTCAAAATTACCCCTGAAATACTTAATCAACTCAACCCATGTTTCCAAAGGACCAAGTTGCATTGTATCGGTATTAAGCTTTCCGGCGGGAACAGCATGATCAGGCCGGAGCAGGTCACGAGACGGAGCGTAGGCCAAATTAAGCCCAATTCCGACCATAGTCGCATTTCCCCGCTCCTCGATAAGAATACCGCCAGCCTTCTTCCCATCGATCAAAATATCATTAGGCCACTTGAGTTGGACTTCCACGCCGAGATCACGCAGACCGTTGCAAGTCAAGTAGCCAACAATAAGAGGAAGAATCCGGTTCCAGACAGGACGAACTTCACCGGGCTTAACTTCCGGCAACGCAGGCCACTTAATTGTACCGTACAAATTTCCTGGAGGGGAAATCCACTCGCGGCGCACTTGTCCGCGTCCGGTGTTCTGCTCAACTGCCAGCACGCTTCCCCATTCCGAAAGATCTTCAAGCGCATTGAGTCGCCATGCAACGTCAAGACTGGAAACACAAGAACCGCAAACCGCAACAGGAACGCCGGTTCGCGAACCGGATATCCATGTTGAATAGGTCCTGTACTCGGCATCTTCGCTGTTCCAGGGGCCGAAGCTTTCAATATCCCGCGCCCAAAGGGGATGGGACTGAAAAAGATTTTCCGGAGTCGTCTTGGGAAGAGGGCTGGGGTCCTTTCCGTTGATAATGGTAATTCGTGTAATCATGCTGCACTATCCCATGTTCTAAGGCTGGTTGACAAGGTTAACCCTGTTTTTATTAATACTTTAGCTTAATTATATTATTAACCAAAGCCAGCACGATGTGCAACTTCTTTTCATTCTTCACTTTACGCAGCAGATGGTGCTTTGTAAGACGTTTGGCTATTCTGTTTTTGAGGACTTGATCTCCCTGATCATATCGATGAGTTCCTCTTCCACATCATCTGCTTCGCTTTGGTCAATGGCATCGGAAGACCGGGAATCACGGGTAATGGCTGCGGCAATCTTGGTTGAAATGGCTGTAAGAATCCGTTTTTTCGCATCATCTCCGGCAATAGCCAGCAGAATACCCAGTTTATAATAACCGAGCTTGCGAAAAACCAGCTTCAATGTTCCAAGATCCACAAATATAATATCTTCAACGCCTTCAAGCTCATCAATGGATTTGCGCTTACGCTTGACCTCTTTAAAATACTGGGCCCCTTTCTTTTCGACCCATTTGGAAGTGGCTTCCTTATGCAGCATGCAGATTTCTTCAGGAAAATCGCCCACCCCTATCTTTTTATAAAGCATCTCAGGTTCGGAATCCACAATAGCTGAAAAATCATAAATATCGACAAAATCGGAGACAAACACCTTACCACTGAATTTATTGATATCTTCAGAAAGATTCTCCGCAATGACAAGAAAATCATCAGGATTAGTGATACTAAGATAGGTCTGCGATGCAATTTTATTGACCGAAACCATATTAAAACCGATTGCAGATTTGAGATGGCGGTCAATTTCTAGCTGCGGAGCATTGGTAATTTCAGAAAACTCTCTGGACAATTCCTCTAGGGTTATGCCGATAGGTGCATCCTCGCTTTTAGGAGCGGTCTGAAAAATACGATGCTTCATATGTAGCAAGCGACAAAAAGTCAGCCAAGAATTATCACTGCGGCTTTCTGAAATAGCACGGTCAGCCCGTGCAAGACGAGAAGCTAAAACTCTGGTTAGGTGAAAGACCGTGGGATGGCTTTTTTTGAGCAGCAAGAGTATCAGCCGTGCAGTCAGTTCCAGCAAAACACACTCTGAGGCCGCCTCTGCTCCGGCAACCCTTTCGCATTTCGAAATAATAGCCATCTCGCCAAAAAGTTCGCCCGGGCCCAAGGTAGCAAGTATCTGACGTTTTCCTTTAATATTTTTAACAATATTAACAGAACCGGACTGAATCAAATAAGCAACATGCCCCTTGCCTCCCTCCCGAAAAATGACCTCGCCTTTGAGAAACGTTTTTGACTGCGGCTTGACAGATGCCATACTATTTAACTCCCTTTAATTTACGGACAATATCAAGGAGTTCATCGCAATACTCAAGAACTTCGGAATCATTGGCATCGCGGGCAACAGGAGGCTCGCGCAACAATATCTGAGCGACTTTCTTACCTATATTGCGTTTAAGCTTATCCTGCCCCTGCTGATCCATAGCAGAATAAAGAACCGAAATATTATGATAATTAAATCCTTCAAGGGCTTTTTTAAGAGTTGGATTATCAATAAAGATAATATCTTCAACAGACTCAAGATCTTCCAGAGCCTTACGCGGCCTGCGGAACTTTTTGAAAAAATTGGAGTCCTTGCCCTTCCCCCACTCTATAGCCTTTTCACGGTTAAAAAAGAGTAAATTTTCAGGCATCTCTTCTTTAATGACCTTTTTATAGATCTGCTCCGGGGTACTTCCAGTTCTTTGAGCAAGATCGCTGAAGCTCATGAAGCTCATACGCTGATCTACATTTGCGCCCAGCTCTCTCATCTGCTTATAAAGATTGCGTAAACTGGGCATAAACTGCTCAAAATTCTTGATATTGATATACCTTTCAACAAACGCGCTTTTATCGCCCTTTTTTACACTTTTCATATCAATCAGGCGCAGCTTGAAAACAGTTTCAAGAAAAGCTTCAATTTCAAGATTCGAAAAGACAGCCAGATTCTTTACCGTTTCAGTATAGGACTTAACCGACAAACCCATTTTATAATTATCAATTTCTTGCTGTTTATTGCGGGGAATATATGCAAATTCCCGGTAGGCAAGATCAAGGATGGTAGCCAGAGCAAGAAATGAATCATTTTGCTCCGATCCAGAAACTTTCAAGTCTGTAGCAGCGACTCGCTTAGCAAGCAGTTCCAACATCTTACGCACGGTCTCAGGCGACAACCTGAGCAGCTTATTCATCATCTCTTCAGTCAGAACCACCAGCTCACAAAAACTGGAAGCCTCAGCACTGGCTGTGCGTTTCTGGTTTGCCAGAAGAGACATTTCACCAAAGATATCACCTCGGCGCAGGGTAGCCATGACCGTCTTTTTTTTGTCGATAACCTTGAAAATATCAACACTACCAGACTTGATCATGTAGGCAATCTTGCTTTCCTGCCCTTCGTGAAAAATAACCTTACCCTTGTGGTAGGTCCGAATACTTGGTGCTGTCCTGACAATCATCTTTAACCGTACTTAATTAAAATGAATTTTTATAAATATTACACATTACGGCGGAGCTTAACAAGCCCTACCACTTTCTTAACCACAAGCGGAAACAACCCGAGCAAGGCAAAAGAAATCAGAACGCCCGGTTGTACAATTCCAGCCAGAGACTCAATGCCCCCAAGCTCCTTTCCTGCATTAATGTAAACCATTGTTCCGGGTAGCATTCCTACTTGCGATACCCAATAAAATGTCCTCAATCTTATGGGCGTCAATCCCATTACCAGATTAATAGCCACAAAAGGAATCACCGGAATAAGGCGCATGGTAAAAAGATAAAAAGCCCCTTCTTCCTCAATGCCCCGGTTAACCTTATCCAGCCGATCACCGAATTTCTGTTGCACGTAATCCCTGAACAGGTAACGTGAGAAAAAACAAGCCAGTGTAGCACCAATGGAGCTGGCAAATGAAATAGTCACCACTCCCACTGTAAACCCGAACATGGCCCCACCGGCAAGACCTAATACGGCTGCTCCGGGCAAATTCAAACCGACAATAAGAATATAAGCCAGAAAAAAAGAAGAGATTGTAAGCAGTGGGTTTTGATCGTAAAAGACTTGAAATTCCTGACGCGAATTTTTCAAGTATTCAAGGGTAAGGAATCTGTCCAGATCAAAAGCGAAAAAAAGAACCGCAACCACAGCAATAAATATGAGTATCAGTATTTTATTTTTCATTGATCATACGATAACATCAACACCAAATTAATCAAGAACTCATACCAGTAACAAGCTGCTAGCAGCTGCCACTATAAAAAGACCATAAATGACTAATAAAAAAAGTAAATTAAAAATTCTTATTGCCGGAGGATCGGTTCGGGATCTGCTGCTTGGCAAGAGCCCGAAAGATGTTGATTATCTTATTGCGTCCGGCTCTGCGGAAGATTTTATTGCTGCTTTTCCAAAAGCACGTCCTGTGGGCAAATCCTATGAAATTTTCTATTATAATGGCTTGGAATTCTCCTTACCAAGAGTGATGGGAAAGAGCATAGAGGAAACAATAAATTTAGACCTGCAAGCACGGGATTTCACAGTCAACAGCTTTGCATTGGATGAAGAAGGAGAAATGTACGCCCACCCGCAGGGATTGGATGACTTGTGTAACAAAGTATTGCGGCCTTCCTTCACCGACACATTCAAAGAAGACCCATTACGTGTGTTCCGGGCAGCGGCCTTCATGGCCCGTTTCCCTGAATTCTCCGCCCACCCCGACTTAATCATGGAAATGAAACGCTGCTCTGCAAACGGCTGGCTTGAAAACATTGCCCCGGACCGTATCGGAGTTGAATTGCGTAAAGGATTAAACGGTGCCAAACCGGGAAATTTTCTACGTTTGTTGATAGAAGGGAGCTGCCTTGAACCATGGCTTAAAGAATTTTGCGGGGCAGATGAAATTCCTGCTGGTCCGCCAGAGTATCACGACAAATCCGTTACCGGACATACGGCGCAAATAATGGATAAAGTAGCAGGCAATCCACTGACCTGCTGGATGGCCATGTGCCATGATCTGGGCAAAGTGCTAACACCAACAGACATATTACCCTCACACTACGGGCACGATAAAGCAGGAACCGCCCCGGCAAAAGAACTGGGTAACAGACTCATGCTTCCGGTAAAATTCATCCGCGCCGGGGAGACCGCTGCCCTGCTACACATGAAAGCAGGCAACTATAGAGAGCTCAGGCCCGGAACCAAGGTGGACCTACTCATAAAATTGCATGTCTCCGGTTTACTCGAAAACATGATCACTCTCTGCCATGCGGACAGGGAGGAAGAAGCACTAAAACATGCCCCCGCAGACTTGGCAGAGATACTCAAAGTGTCCCTACCAGCCCATAAAAGAAATCTCGGTAAAGAATCAGGAGAAAAGTTGCGCAATATGCGGGCCATGAGAATCAAAACCATCAGCAGTAACAGAAAATGGGCTTAGGCCCAGTTCTTTATCCAAAACATTTACCCCATTACAAAAAAAGCACCCCGTACGCTTTTACCGCACGGGGTGCTTTTTTTGATCTATTGAAAAGATATATATTTAACTACTGGACACTAACTTTAGCCGTACAAGCCAATTCAAAGCCAGAGGCTTTCACCACTATTTTTTTAGGGTTCGAACCAACAGGACGAGACTCATCCTTGAGCCGTTGCAGTTTAGCGGTCTGCATATAAATTACAACTTTATTGCCAGTCCACTTCAGATATCCGGGAGTATAGTACAGAGTTTTAGATTCACCGGGAGCAACCAACCCATTGGTTTTATGCGTAGTTCCTTTCACCGCAGAAGGGATAGACAGGTAACATGAACAATTGTTCTCAACTTCAATCGGAATAAAATCTTCAGCCAGAGCTGTGGCAGCACAAAACAAAACGAATAGTAATGTAAACGACAAGACTTTCTTCATCTAACACTCCTTCGGATACCTTTAAAAAAATTTAACAACACCCTACAAGAAGAAGCATTACATGCTTATAAGTGATTATGCAAAATAAAACTAATAAAAGTGAACAATAGCCATCACAATTTAAACGTCAATCGACTACTCAAAAAGATACTTGTATTCACTGGCCACTTTGTCAGTTTTATTCATTAGTGCAGCGGCATCGTTTTCTACATTGCGCGAACTTACAAGACCAAGCTCCTGCTTAAGATAAAAAGGAACAACCTCTTCACTTTCCGCAAAGGTCCAGACCACGGAATAAACAGAACCTATCTCAGGCCTTTCGTTAAATTCACTGCGCGATTCAACATTGATACGTACAGCTTTTGCGTCAGTGCCGGACAAGTCAAAAAGAACTGATTTCCTGAATTTTTCCTTTAACCTCAAGGCAAGAGTCCCGCCAAGCACATCATTCCCACTGTGAATGACGACAACTGGAATGCCTTGTTTTTCAGCACCCTGCTCTACCTTCTCAACAGGAACAGGTTTACTTTTTGAATCAGGTACAGCTTTCTTTTCTTCAGCGAAAACAACCGTTCCAAGACACAACACAAGCATCAGAATCAATATAGAACCAAATAATTTCTTCATGACAACTCCTTATCAGCGTTCTTTCGCAACTCCCCAAGCAAGGCCCTGACCCGAACTTTATCGCGGGTCCAGACCTGTGAACAATACCCGGAAATATAAGATGCAACTTCCTTACGCACAGGCAGGTCCGGGAACTGCGGGAAATCAATATCTTTAATTGTAATTACAGTAAAAGCCATTTCATCATCAATCACTTTACATTCCGGTCCGATACATCCGGCAATATTCTCTTTGTGTACAGATTCAGGATCAAGTGATTTTGTGAATTGTAAAACATCCGAAGCTGTAACGTTCTTGTTTACCTTTTCGATCTTGATATTGATTTCTTCAGCCATCCTGAAGAAGTCCTCACGGTTCACGGTACGCATTTTACGCCCATTTCCATCATCCTTGATCGAACCATGCATATATTCGTCAATAGCAATGGCAAGCATATCGTAGGCAATACCTAACCATTTGGTATATTCGCCCCTGCCCGTAAATGCAAAAGGAGGCTTATCCATAATGGGAGCGCATTCCACCCCGGCGGGAGAATAAAAACGGTCCCTGCTCATTCCGGTACAAACCCAGAAATCATTAAATCCATCAGGGCCAAGGCATATTTTTTCCATCAGGGCACAAGCCTGAAAAACCTGATACAATTTAACGTGAAGCTTCTCCGAAACCTCATGGAAAAATTCAAGAGCATCATCCACATCAACACGGGCACCAAAAAAAGAATCCGCCATATCGCTAAGGACTTCATCCGTCAAAGCGTCGGTTAAATCTTTAAAATCAGCCATAATATTTCCTTCAATAGAACAGTTGAAAAACTTTATACGGAAATTTTTTATTTCCGCCCTATCCTTTTGTTTTACAGGTTTCCAGGACAAAACAAGCATTCAACCCGCAAATGAAATTACTAATTAACCTTGAGAGTGCCATATAATTGAATTATACGCTATGGGCACGAGTATCATCAAGTCGAAGGATCAACAAAGCGCGAAGCGCATCATCTACATCAGACATACTGGAGGGAGTATGCTGCTCAATGAACATTTAAGTAAAACCTTACTCAAAGAGGCTGCCGGACTTCCCGTACCTACCGGGGTGAAAATCACTGAGAAAGATCTTCCCGGACTGGAACCATACTTCCCCTTGCCATGGATTCTCAAGGCACAGGTACCCGTAGGAGGCCGAGGTAAGGCCGGAGGTATTCAGAAGGTTGATTCAAAAGAAGAATACGAAAAAATCGCCCGTGAAATCCTCAGCATGGAAATCAAAGGCAATAAGGTCCCCTTCCTGCGGGCCGAGCCTGCGGTGGACATTCGCAAAGAATTTTATCTTTCCCTAACTCTCTCCCGCCAACGCCGCAAGGTCATCATGACAGTGGGACGCGAAGGCGGAGTTGAAATTGAAAACATGGGTCCTGAAAACCTGCTCGTTCAGGAAATCAGCCTGCCCGGCGGCTTACAGCCCAACCAGATTCGCGCCGCGTTCTTCCACATTGGAATCGCCAAAGAGCTTTTCAGCGATTTCAGCAAGATCGTCACCAATCTTTATAATACCATGCTCGACCACGGCCTGCTGCTGGCAGAGATCAACCCTCTTGCCCTGACCGGATACGGCAAATTGCTCGCCCTTGATGGTAAAATCGAGATGGACGACAACATCGTCGACCTCAACCCCGCACTTGAAAAATATTACCAGCCTGAACACTCCACTCCGGTGGAAAACATCGCTCGTGACGCCGGGATGAGTTTCGTTTCCCTCAAAGGATGGGTAGGACTTATTGCCAACGGCGCAGGTCTGGCCATGGCCTCCATGGACGCACTCAACTTTTCCGACCTTCCGGCTGCCAACTTTCTCGATCTTGGCGGTGCTGCGGATCAGAAACGGATTGAAACCGCACTGCGGTTACTCTTCGATGATAATCAGGTCAAAGCGATCCTGATCAACCTTTTCGGCGGCATCCTTTCCTGCGAACTGGTTGCTAATGCCCTCGTTGCTGCCCTCGGCGGCAAGGAGCCTGAAAAGCCCATCGTAGTGCGCATGTCCGGTAACAGCGCGGAAGTAGGTCTAGAAGTCCTCAAGCAGGTAAAAGGTGACAAGCTGCACCGGGCCAGAAACATGCAGGAAGCCCTCGACCTGCTGACTAAGCTCAAGCCTGCGGATACGCAGAAAATCGATTTCCCTGACCCCATCGCTGCCATGCCTGATTCCCGTCCCAAAGATGTCGGCTATAAATCTCCGCATGAATTTGGCATCGACAAGGATACCCCCATCCTCGTGCAGGGTATCACCGGTGCTGAAGGCCGCTTGCATACCAAACTAATGCTTGAATACGGCTCCAACATTGTTGCCGGGGTAACTCCGTTCAAAGGTGGGCAGGAAGTTCTCGGCGTTCCGGTCTATAACTCAATCAAGGAAGCGCAGCGGCATCATGAGATAGGAGCCAGCATCATTTTCGTACCGCCCAAGCTGGCAACGGATGCCATCCTTGAAGCGGCTTCCTGCGAAGTTCCATGGGTTGTCTGCATCACCGAAGGTATTGTGCAATCTGCCATGCTCAACGTGCTGGAGCAGGTCAAAGGCGGCAAATCAAGAATTGTCGGCCCCAACACTCCCGGCCTGATCGTACCCGGACAGACCAAAATCGGTATCCTGCCCACCACCCCGTTCTCACCCGGTCCGGTTGCGGTCCTTTCCCGTTCCGGAACCCTGACCTACGAAGTTGCCGATCGCCTCAATCAGGTGGGCATCGGGCAGTCTCTGTCCATCGGAATCGGCGGTGACTCATACATCGGCACCACCTTTGCGGACGTTTTTGAGATGCTGCGCAACCACGATGAAACAAAGGCTGTCATGGTCCTTGGTGAGATCGGTGGTACCGCAGAACAGGATCTTGCTGATTATGTTATTGAAACAGGATTTGACAAACCCGTACTTTCCTTTATTGCTGGTCAGACCGCGCCTCCGGGTAAACGTCTGGGCCACGCAGGTGCGATCCTCCAAGAAGGAACCGGGGTACAGGGCAAGCTGGAAAAAATGAAAGCAGCTGGCTTCACAGTCTGCCCCAGCCTTGAGGCTATCCCGCAGCTTACCGCAGACGCACTTGGAATTAAATTAAGTGAATAAAAACATATGCTTTTTTAACAGCAATAAAGCCTGGGGCGGCGGGGAGAAGTGGAACCACCACTTTTCCCTGCTCCTCCGGGATCAAGGTTACAACGTATTTGTAGTAACCAACCATAAATCCGAGCTGAAAGCCCGCCTTGAAAACGAACCAGGCATCACCCTGCATAGTGAGCCGATCGGTAATCTTTCCTTCTTAAATCCCATTCTAATGGGCCGCTTGAAATCTTTTTTTGAAGCCCACAACATCCAGACTCTGATCACCGCCCTACCTTCTGACCTCAAAAGCGGAGGCATTGCAGCCAAGCGCGCCGGAGTTAATCGCGTAATTTACCGTCGCGGAATTGCCGTTCCAGTAAAGGATTCTTTACTCAACCGCTACATTTTCAAGAACGTTGTTGACCGCTTAATCGTCAACTCCTTTGAGACAAAACGGACCGTTTTAGCTAACAATGCTCACCTGATTGATGAGAAAAAAATTCGCCAAATCTATAATGGATTTGACGTAGCGGCATTCGATAAACAGAATTTCTCCCCGCTTTACACTCCCGAGAACGGAGAAATTTTAATCGGAAACGCAGCCCGTCTTACCGCCCAAAAGGGCCAGAAGCATCTCATCGAAGCCGCAAAAATCCTCAAAGAAAAGGAATTAAATTTCAAATTTCTCATCGCGGGCAAAGGCGAAATGGAACAGGAATTAAAAGATTACGCCGCAGAACTGGACGTAACCGACAAAGTTTTATTCCTCGGTTTCATCGAAGACATGAAATCTTTCCACGCTTCACAGGACATTTTCTGCCTGCCCTCCCTCTGGGAAGGATTCGGTTATGCCCTTGTGGAAGCCATGACACTTGAAAAGCCCGTAGTAGGTTTTAACATAAGCTCCAATCCTGAAGTTGTCGCTGACGGCGAAACAGGGATTTTAGTTCCTGTTGAAGACACTGAGAAGCTTGCTGCGGCTTTGGAAAAGCTGATTGTAGATGTAGAATTGCGCAAGAAAATGGGTGCTGCCGGACGTGTGCGGGTTTTGGAGAATTTTAATACTCCGTTGGTTTTGCAAAAATTAATCGAGGTTGTGGAAGAGTAATTCAATTTTAATTGATTAAGATAGGAAACAACAAAAACCCCCTGCTGCATCTGCAACAGGGGGTTTTGATTTTAACTATTTACGAGAAACTAGGAAACCTTACACCCATTTCCAACAGGTGCGGAGACGCTCAGCAACTGCATTTCATCACCGTTACGCACAGCGAGAATCATGCCCTGAGACACCTCACCACGCAGCTTGCGAGGCTTGAGGTTCACAACCACAACAACCTGACGTCCTTCAAGATCTTCAGGCTTGAAGAATTCAGCCAATCCGGCCACGACCTGACGAGGTTCGTCATCACCGGTATCAATCTTGACCAGCAGCAATTTGTCTGCATCAGGATGCTTGGCTACGGAAAGTACGGTTCCAACCCGCATATCCACTTTCTGGAAATCGGGGAACTCAATTACGCCGGGAATTTCTTCCGTGGCCTGCTTAGACTGCTTCTTGGATTTCTTTGCTTCCTTTTTCTTGGGAGCAGGTTCTTCCTTGGGCAGTTCCACACGCGGAAAAAGGTTAGACTTCTTAGCAACCTCGGAGCCGGGATCAAGCAGACCCCAGACATCAATCTCACCCTGCAAGTTGACCTTCTCAGGAGCGAATTTGATACCAAGCTGCTCGAGCATTTTCTCACTGGCTTCAGGCATGACCGGCCAGAGATGAACCGCGATTTTGCGCATGTTTTCAAGCAGGACATACATTACAGTACCAAGACGAGACATGTTCTCTTCTTTGTAAAGAGCCCACGGCTGGGTGGTATCGATATATTTATTCAAACCGCGTACAAGTTCCCAGAGCCCTTCAAGGCCACGGGAAAACTTAGCGTCCATAAAATTATTTTGGAATTCAGCCATAGCCTTACGACCAAGGCTCTTGATTTCACAATCCTCATCAACCTCATCACCCTGAGCAGGAACCTTACCCTCAAAATATTTGTGGGTCATAGACAGGGTGCGGCTGAACAGGTTGCCGAGATCATTAGCAAGATCAGCATTGAGACGACCCACTAGGGCTTCCTCGGAAAAGCTGGAATCATTGCCGAAAACCATTTCACGCAACAAGAAATAACGGAATGCGTTAACCCCGTATTTATCGGCCATTTCCAGCGGGGAAACAACGTTACCAAGAGATTTGGACATCTTAGTGTCTTTGATCAGCCAGTAACCATGCACATTGAGGTGCTGGTAAGGCTCAATCTCAGCAGCCTTGAGCATTGTAGGCCAAAAAACTGCGTGAGGCTTAAGGATGTCCTTGGCAACAAGGTGATTGGCTTTGGGCCAGAATTTTTCAAATTTTTCACCTTCAGGATATTCAAGTGCTGTAATGTAGTTGATGAGAGCATCAAACCACACGTAGGTCACGAAATCCTTATCAAAAGGCAGCTCGATTCCCCACTCAAGACGACTCTTAGGGCGGGAAATGCAGAGATCTTCAAGAGCACCGGACTTAAGCAGGCTCAAAACCTCATTACGGTACCTTTCAGGACGAATAAAATCAGGATTGGCATTAATGTGTCCGATGAGCCAGTCCTGATATTTGGACATCTTGAAGAAGTAGTTCTTCTCAGCAATATATTTGGGAACGGTTTCATGCTGCGGGCATTTCCCGTCAACAAGTTCCTTCTCGGTATAAAATCTTTCGCACCCAAAGCAGTAATGACCGCCGTATTCACCGAAGTAAATATCGCCTTTGTCATAAACTTTTTGCAGAACTTCCTGAACACACTTAATATGTCTGTCTTCAGTGGTTCTGATAAAATCGTCGTTTTCAATCTGCAAACCAGGCCACAGGCCGCTGAACAGAGAGCTTATCTCGTCGACGTATTCACGGGGTGTCTGACCGCCTTTTTCTGCGGCCTGAACAATCTTGTCACCGTGCTCGTCTGTTCCGGTGAGAAAGAAAGTTTCATCTCCCAGCAGCTTGTGAAACCTGTTCATGGAATCAGCAAGAATGGTAGTATAAGCATGGCCGAGATGCGGCTTAGCATTAACATAATAGATGGGAGTTGTAATAAAAAACGAATCCAAAATCAGTCACTCCTGTTAAGGTGATAACAATCGGATTAAGTAAAGATTATATAAAACGGCCACTGCCGCACGCAAAATCCGAAATGAATACAGCGTAAAAAATCTTAACAGCCGGGTGAGAACACATACATTTTCAACCGGCCGCAAGATTGATTACATTGAACGGGCAGAACGCATATAGCGAAGAACCCGAAGATAAGCAAATATTTCTATTCTTACGAATTAATCGCTTTTATTCTTCCGTGGTCCGGAAGGCTTGCGCTTGCGCCTGCGCCTTGAAGGACGACGACGCGAAGACTTTTTAGACGTACCGGAATCATCCTTTTCCCCGGATTTAGCTGGAACTGAAGACTGTTGTTCCGGCTTGCTCTGCTCCGGTTTGCTCTGCTCTGACTTCTGTTCCGGTCTATTCTGAGGACGATCCTTGCCCCTTGAAGGACGTCTACGGCGATCCTGTTGCTGGGACTCATCCTGACGGCGTTCCTGCCTTGCTTCAGGTTTTTCCGCTGAAGTTCTGGTCTCATCAACCTTTTCCCGTTCAACATTCGCACGCTCAGGCCTGCGCTCCGGTCTGGGACGATCAGACTTGGGACGATCTGATTTTGAACGTTCAGGACGCCCTCTTTCAGGTCTGGAACGGTCAGAACGCCCCCGATCAGAACGAGACCTCTGCGGCCTTGCGCTGCCTCCATCACGATCACCCCAGCCTTTATCCTTACCCTCGGAACGCCCTCTGCGGGGTTCATCGGAACGGGAATCAGAATCTCCTCCCCGATCATGCCCGGCGGGCTTAATCATATCCGGCCAGTCATCAAGAGGAATCTCAATTTCATCCCCATGTTCAGGCTGAACGGTCAGGGTATTCCTGAAAAAATTGGTCCGTGCAACGCGGACAAGACCATGTACAGTATTGTATTTCTTACCGGTCTTGGGACTCTTACGATGGAATTCCTCGTAATTTTCCTGCTCAAAGGAAAGGCAGCAAAGCAGCCTTCCGCAAATCCCGGAAATCTTAGTCGGATTAAGAAAAAGATTCTGCTCTTTGGCCATCCGGATGGTTACCGGCATGAACTTGCGCATAAAACGACGGCAACAACAAATCTGACCGCAATTTCCGATAGCTCCCAGCATCTGGGTTTCGTGGCGCACGCCAATCTGGCGTAATTCAATACGGGTTCTGTATTCCTTGACCAGATCTTTGACAAGCTCACGGAAATCAATCCTGCCCGGAGCAGTGAAGTAAAAAATCATCTTGCTGCGGTCAAAAAAGACCTCAACATCCACAAGCTTCATCTCAAGCTTCTGGCGCTCAATACAATCCTTGCAGAACCTGTGCGCAGAGCGGGCAAGTTCCTTGTTTTCAGCCTCAGCCTCAAGATCTTCCTCACCGGCAAGGCGGTAGATGGTTTTAATTGAATCCTCAGCTACATCTTCCGGCAGATCCTGCTGCACCACAAAGACCTTACCGAGTCCCATACCCTGTTCGGTCTTTACGATGACCGAATGTCCTTCACGGACAACGAAAGGTCCGGACGAGAAATAGTATATCTGTCCGAAATCGTTAAATTTAACACCTAAAATCTGTGACATTTTTAAAAAACCTTATATAAACCGCAACTGATGGCGGATAAAACTTGATATGAAGGAGCCACAATAGACCACTTCCAAAGGAACTTCAATTTTGTTTTCTATCTCTAATAGCCCTGAATAAAACAATTTTTAATATTTAGCAAAAAAAATCCGCAGCAAATGCTGCGGATTCAGCCCAAGTGAAAGGGCAAAAGATATAAAATAGGACTTAATTACAGTCCCGAAAAAACTTAAAATAAATTAAACTGAAAAACCAAGATTCTTAAGCTCGTTCACAAGCTTAACCTCTTCAATTGGCTTAACCAGATACGATGTGGCCCCGCCAAGAAAAAAAGCATCGTGTGTTTCCTTACGATCATCAAGCATGGTCGTCACGATAACCTTGACTGCACCATCATTCTCTACCTTGAAATCTTTCTCAATAGATCTGATTTCACGTAAAGCCTGCTGACCGTCCATTTCCGGCATCACGAGGTCCAGACAGACCAGATCATAGGCATTGCCTGATTCAAGTCCTTTCTTAAATGCAAATACAGCCTCTTCACCGTTAACGGCAATATCGCACTGTGCATATGGTTTCATGATCTCATGCAACATATTGCGGCAATAAAAATCATCATCAACAATCAGAACCCGCATGCAGACTAACCTCCATTCATCATAGGCATCACACAAAGACTTCTGTCAATGGGTAGACATTGGCACTTTTGCACTTGAAAATCAAGTTTCCTGTACAAAATTAATAAGAAAAAAACATTTTAAATCAAGGGACAGTTACTATCGCCCCATCACGGTTCCATTCCACGGTAAGCATCCCGTATGCAGAAGTTGTATACATACATATGTGTCTTTTTTCCAGCTCACGTACAACTTTTTGTGCAACAAAATTAAAACGATTTAAAAAACCGCAGGCTGCAAGAGCTATTTCAGGATCGACACGTCCATATAAATCAGGAGAATATGATCCGGCACTACCATGATGCGGCAGCACCAAAACCTTGGAATCAAGCGCATTTCCACTCTTAAGCACTGCCCGCACACCCTTACGATCCAGATCACCAGAAATGGACAACAAGGGATGCCCGTTCCATAGCAATCTAAGATACAAGGAACGATCGTTGCGGCTGCCCTCAAATCCAACAGACGGATGCAGCACCTCCATTACCAGCCCCGGCTCAATAACAATCTCATCGCCAGCCACAAGTGCCTTTGGAGTTATGCTCTTTTCTTTAAATGCCGCATCAAAACGCTGCCCAACCCGACCAGCAGGAATATCACCATTGGAGTAAAAGTTGCCCACAGAAAATTTCTCCAGCAAAAAAGCCAGCCCCCCGGCATGATCCCGGTCACCGTGAGTCATAAAAATATTGTCCACCCGCGGAAGATGCCCATGAGCCAACCATGGTCCGACAATAGAACGCCCCATATCAAAAGTCCTGCCGAAACCGCCGCCACCGTCTACAACAGTGCGAGTTCCCGCAGGTCCGGTAATGACCACGCACTGAGACTGACCGGTATCAAGAATATCCATGCGCACCCGCTCCGGCCCCAGTTCTCCATACATCCGCACGCAGAAGAGAAGTACGACCGGAATCAACAAAAGTTGCGCCCGCTTTATTTTGCCATGACAAAAAAGAAGCACCGCCCCCAGCACAAGATAGTAAATCAGCAGCCCTTCCCAGTGCGGACGGTAAAAAGCATACTCAGGAAGCAATCCGGCACTGACTGCATCACGCACCAATTGCAGCAGCCAGTCAAAGATCCTTGCCCCGTATGTAAACAAAATATGCGAGAGTTCCGGACTGAAATAAGACGCCACCAGCCCGCCAACACCACAAACAGGCAGAATAATCGAGCCAAGCACAGGCACAAAAAGAATATTAAACAGAAAATTCGGGGTGAGCACGCCGAAATTCCATATCACTACCGGAAGCAAAATAAGGTTGGCAGACAAGCTGACATAAAAAATCGCCAGCACAAAACGGATTGCTTTAAAAATGAAATTGTGTCCGGCAGGCATAAACCGAGCAAACTGGGGGTACAACAAGGCTATCCCGGCCACGGCCAGCACTGAAAGTTGAAACCCCAGATCAAAAACACTGAGTGGAGAAAAGGCTAGAATCACAACAACAGCGAGAAACAAGCCGTCTAAAAGCACCCTGCCCCGGCTGAAAAACATGAGCAGCCCCCAGAACGCAAACATGCACACAGCACGCATAAGCGAAGGGCTGAACTGTCCCAGCCAGAGATACAACAAGACCGGGATAACAGAAAAAAGTACGCCCAAACGCATGCGGGGTACCCGCAAATAAATACGGGGATAAACCGCACCAGCCAACCATGCCAGACCAAATCCCATGGCTACGATAAAACCTACATGCAACCCGGACAACGCCAAAACATGCGAAACCCCGGCCCGGCGAATAAGCTCCACACTATCGCGGGAAAGATAAAAGCGATCCCCGGTCAGCAAAGCCGGAAAAATCGCACCGCCTGCAGTGGGAGGTCCGTTTTTTAGAACATGCTCACGCAAAGAGGCTCGCAGTTTCTGCAAGCCATGCGGTTCATAAGGCTTCAAACCACCGTTCTTGATCAAACCACGGGTGTAGGTCCGGTAACGGATATTCTTCACACGGCAGAAAAAATCGTAATCCCATAGCCCGCTGTTGCGAAATCCGTGGACAGGCTTAACCCGCACATGAAGCGATACCTGTTGCCCCACAAAAGGAAATTGATCCGGATTATCCCACGTCCAGTTCAGAAAACCAGCCAGCCGAGTCTGTTCTGTCTCACTCTGGCAGATAACATTTTCAAGCAGAATTTTAAGACGATTTCCCGGAGCACCCTTGATGCTGTGGATCGTGCCGCTGAGCTGCACCTTTTCACGGGCAGCCATCCACTCAGGCATAGGTCCCGGACCGGGCGGCAAAACAAAATTTCCATACCAGTTGCCCAGCCCGAAAAACAAAAGCAGCAAAACGATCACGGCTTTTTCAGATCTAAAAATAAAAATGAGAAAAAAATAGACCAACAAAGCGGTCAGAGAAGGAAGCATCCATTTAATGGAAAGGATGCCGAACACAAAGGCGGGCACAAGAATCTGCCAGAAAAACAGGCCCGGTAGCCCGGACCTGTTTTCAATAATCAAATTATCCGCGACCTGAGTCATAATGCGGGAGGACGGTTACTCTTTCTCGCGCCAGACCCTTGCGCCTACAGCGGAAAGCTTGTCTTCCAGCTTCTCGTATCCTCGGTCGAGGTGGTAGATACGCTGGACATCAGTTCGCCCATGGGCTGCAAGTCCAGCCACAACCAGAGAGGCACTTGCCCGCAAGTCGGAAGCCATAACCGGGGCACCGGTCATCTTCTCAACACCACGGATCATGGCAGTACGTCCCTTGAGCTTGATATTCGCGCCCATACGCACCAGTTCCTGTACATGCATGAAACGGTTTTCAAAAATCTTTTCTTCGATGGTTCCGGCACCGGTGGAAAGACACATCAGGGTCATGAGTTGAGCCTGCATGTCAGTAGGGAAACCGGGATACGGCTGAGTGGTAATATCCACGCCGGAGATAAGACCATTAGTACGACGTACGCGGACCCCGCCCTTTTCTTCCTCAAGAAAAACGCCCATCTTACGCAGCTTGTAAACAACAGACTCAAGCTCCTGAAACGGGCAATCCTCGATAAGCAATTCACCGTCAGTCATGGCTGCGGCAACCATGTAAGTTCCGGCCTCAATGCGGTCCGGCATGACCTTGTAATCACACCCCTTAAGCGAAGGTACGCCCTGTACAGTTATGATACTGGTACCATGGCCGGAAATTTTAGCCCCGCAGGCAATGAGGAAGTTGGCAAGATCTACAACTTCAGGCTCACGAGCTGCATTTTCGATGATGCTCTCACCTTCGGCAATGGCAGCAGCCATAAGCACGTTTTCAGTACCACCCACAGTGGGGAAATCAAAAGTGATATGTGCGCCTTTAAGCTTATCACATTTTCCGTGAATGTAGCCGGAATCGAGATCAAAGCTGGCCCCCATCTGTTCAAATGCGGTCAGATGCAAATCAACAGGGCGTGCACCGATGGCACATCCGCCGGGAAGCGCAACCTTGGCTTCGCCTTTCAGAGCAAGCAAGGGACCAAGGCAGAGCACGGAAGCACGCATGGTCTTAACCAGATCATAAGGAGCTTCAACTTTGAGGTCCTTAACTTCACTACAGACAGTATTACCTTCAAAAGAAGTCTCACAACCCAAAATATCAAGCAGCTTAAGCGTGGTGTTAATATCCCTCAAACGGGGAACATTGCTGAGACAGACCGGACCTTCCGGCAGGATGCAGGCTAACAGGATGGGCAGGGCTGCATTCTTGGAACCACTGACCCGAATCGGACCGTTAAGGGAAACTCCACCTTCAATGACTAATTTATCCATCTAAAAATCCTTATAATTATCAGGTAAAAGCTACCACTGTTAATAGCTTGAAATTAACGCTGCGGCAGCCGGGTGAAAAGACATAACCTTTCCGCGACCCCTGATTGCTTTCAGTAACAAAAATAATAAATTGTTTGTGGCACAAAATAACTTTTTAGTGAAGACCGCGCTTAACCTATTTTTCTATTAAGAGCAAAACGCTGTTTTATAAACAAGTTAATCATCTCTTTGACTTGCAAGATTTACTTATTACAAAAAAAATGACCTTTTTTTCAGAAACTTCTTGACCATCGCACTCAGCTTAGTTAAACACTCCTCTCAGCACGCGGTGGGTGTAGCTCAGTTGGTAGAGCACTTGGTTGTGGCCCAAGAGGCCGAGGGTTCAAACCCCTTCACTCACCCCATTTGACATTTAGGGATCAGAATCCCTGACCCCTTTATATGGTGGGTGTAGCTCAGTTGGTAGAGCACTTGGTTGTGGCCCAAGAGGCCGAGGGTTCAAACCCCTTCACTCACCCCATATTTTAAAGACCGGATTTATCCGGTCTTTTTTTTTGGTCTTATGCCCTCCTACAAACATTGACAATCTTTGAGAGAGCACTTAATTTTCATATATGATTATTAAATAAGGAGGAAACCTATGCACATTTCCTTAACTCCCGAACTGGAAACTCAGATAAAAAAGAAAGTTGAATCAGGTATGTATAACAATGCCAGCGAAGTTATACGCGAAGCTTTGCGCTTTATGAATAAACACGAAGAGCTGGTCCAATACATGAAGCTTGAAGCACTCAGAAAAAAACTGGCTGCTGGCGAAGATGAAATCATAAATGGTGAAACCGCTGAATATGATATGAACTCCATTATTTCCGAAGCCCGAACAGAGCGAAATGCTTAAAATTCGCCTTTCAAGATCAGCCAGACAAGATCTCAAAGAGATCTGGCTGTATAGCGCAACGCACTGGGGAGAAGATAAAGCCGACAGCTATATGTTAGAAATGGATGTTAAAATCAAATCACTTGCAGCAAGCCCCGGACTCGGCAAAAAACGTTTTGAAATAAAACAAGGCTACTTTTCAGCCCAAATAAACCGCCATCTGGTTTTTTATTTTCTGACAAAAAATCATTTGAATATTTTAAGAATATTGCATGAAAAAATGGATGTTAAACTACATTTATATCCTTAATTAAGTTGGACCGGATTTATCCGGTCTTTTTTTGGTCTTATGCCAAACTCCCTACCGCGCAACATTTGGGAATAAAAGCACAAAGTTTTTCTTCAAAACCCCATTGACATGAAATAACAGCGGCATTATCAGATTCTTTTTTCCGCGCGCGACCCAGCCTCTGGCCAATTCATTTCATTAAACATGACCACCGACTGAGCCCCACGGAGACACCACCACATACAAGGAGGTTTCTCAATGGACACTTACGTCTGTTCAAAACTAAACCGTTTCATCCCGACCAGCTTCAAATTCATTAAAGCAGGTTGCTCTCCTGCAACAATAAGACAGGATATCGCCGCCGGGATCACTGTCGGTATTGTGGCCCTACCGCTAGCCATGGCCTTTGCTATCGCTTCGGGTGCAAGCCCCGCGACTGGACTATTCACCGCCATTATTGCCGGACTCATCATTTCGGCCTGCGGCGGTACCCGCTTCCAGATCGGCGGCCCAACCGGAGCATTCGTAATCATAATTTCCGGGATCATCACCCGCCATGGCTATGAGGGATTAATCCTCGCCACCATCATGGCCGGGATCATGCTGCTGATCATGGGCATCCTCGGCCTTGGCAAACTGTTGCAATACATCCCCTACCCGGTCACAACCGGATTTACTTCCGGCATCGGTATTCTGATCTTTTCCACCCAAATCAAGGATTTCCTCGGCCTGAACATTGCTCAGCTGCCTGCGGATTTCCTGCCCCGAATCAAGGCTTGTGCGCAAGCACTGCCGAGTGCGGACCCAACCACTTTAGGACTGGGCATGCTAACCGTAATTTCTATGCTGCTGGTCAGAAGGTTCATCCCCCGCATCCCAGCTCCTTTTGTCGGAATTGCTTTGGCAAGCATAATCACGTGGATCATGGGACTTCAGACTGAAACCATCGGTAGCAGATTCGGTGGAATTCCCACAATCCTTCCTGACGTTATTTCATTTTCCGGGCTTGACCTGATGCACCTCAAAGCCCTGATCCCGGAAGCCCTGACCATCGCCATCCTTGCCGGGATCGAATCATTGCTCAGCGCAACTGTGGCAGACGGCATGAGCGGAGACCGCCACAATTCATCTAATGAACTCGTTGCCCAAGGACTGGCTAATATATGCTCAGCACTCTTTGGCGGCCTGCCTGCCACCGGGGCAATCGCCAGAACGGCCACAAACATCCGGGCCGGGGCACATTCCCCATTAGCCGGTATAATTCACGCTTTGACCCTGATTCTGTTCATTAAGGTCTGCGCTCCGCTGGCTTCCATGATTCCGCTGGCAAGCCTTGCCGGGGTACTCATGCTGGTAGCCTGGGACATGAGTGAGGTCCACCGCATCAAACGTTTACTCTTCGCCCCTAAGTCGGACTCGCTGGTCATGCTCATCGCCCTGCTACTGACTGTTTTTGTCGATCTGACCGTAGCAGTGGAAGTTGGTGTGGTCATGGCCGCCATGCTATTTATGAAACGTATGAGTCAACTAACAGATATTCACAGCCTCGACACCGGATTGCCCGAAGATGAAATTATCGACCGCACTAACGGTCACGAAAAAGTGGTTGTTTATGAAATCAACGGCCCCATGTTTTTCGGCATGGCCCAGAGATTTGTGGATGTCATGAGCTTTACCCGCAAGAAACCTGAGATCATCGTGTTCTGCATGCGTCTTGTGCCAACCATGGACGCCACAGGAATTGAAGCCCTTGAGACTGTAATTCGACGGGCACACGCACAGGGAATTAAAATACTTCTCTCAGGTGTACATCCGCGGATCAGAAAAATCATGACCCGACTCGGCACCGATAAGTTGGTTGGGCCCCAAAATATCTTCCCGGACTTTTCAACCGCCGTAGCTAAAACGGTTTTGCACTTGGACGAAGAGTCCGGCCTGCCTCGCTGCACTTCGCCAAAACAAATAACTAGGACAACAGCTTAAGCTAGAAGGGCCGTCCTTTGCGACGGCCCGCCAACAATCCGGGCCTATCATGTCTCGGACAAAAATTAACTTAATCGACCAATTCAAAATCAACATTCCGCTTAAATTCCTGCCCGCTGATCATGTCGTGCAAGACAATAAGATAACGATACTTCCCGGCAGGCAAATTTCCCGGATTAAAATCATTGGTCATATAAATATCAAGGATGGGCTTGCTGGTATTGTAATGCATGCTCAAAAGTCCTTTGCGTTCAAAAAGAACTTCCCCGACTGCGGATTCGAGCACAACATCCTGCGTAAGATAAAACTCATACCTGTCCTGCTGAGCAGAAGTGAACCAATTGATGGGCTCATAATATAAAAGGAGATTGGTCCCACGCTTAACTTTATTTTCGTTCAGGGGATAATATGAAGCGTAGTTGAGGACTTTTGCGCACAGGGTGAATTCCTGAACTCCAAGTTTACCCTTATTCTGCACCTCGATAATTTCTTGCTTCAACTTCAAAATGGCTTCCGCATCCCCGGCATCCGCAGGAGACACAAAAATGATGCTCAAGAGAAAGACACATAAAATCGCAGCCAATAACGGATAAAGCTTCCTAATCATTTCCGCTCTCCAGTCAGGTTGAAATTTATTCTTCACAGAACTACCCGACTATACCACCCTGACTCTTTTCCAACCAGAAAAAGACGCAAAAAAGCCCGGACTCTCACGAATCCGGGCAGTTAAACTGCTTGCCATACTCAGCTTCAATCATTATTATTCATAGTGACTACAAATGACATTAAACACATTCGAGGTGAATAATGCCCCAATCGAGCACAAGTTTTCGTACCGATCCGGACACTCTGTCCTCCCTTGATGAAATAGCCAAGGACATGGGCAGAAGCCGCAACTGGGTGCTGAATAAAGCAATCAAAGATTTTATTGAATACCAACAGTGGTTCAAAAAACAGGTTCAGGAAGGACTGGAAGCAGCGGACAAAGGTGAGTTTGCAACTGATGAAGAGATCAACGACGTCTTCAACAGGTTCGGTGGATAATGCCCCGCTGGACCAAGCCTGCTCAAAAAGACCTGCAAGGACAACTTGAATACATTGAACGAGAAAATCCTGAAATAGTCTCCCGAATTGCTTCACAAATTAGAAAAGCAACCGAATCGCTGGATACTTTCCCACAGATTGGGCGCGATGGAACAGTCGAAGGAACCCGAGAATTGGTCATCCCGAAACTTCCCTTCATCTGCGTTTACCGGATTAAAGACAATCACGTTGAGATCATCCGTTTTCTGCATGAACGAATGCGCATGTTAAAATAAAACCCCCGAATAAAAATCCGGGGGTTAATCTCACTTAACTCTGTTTACGCAACCTGCGCTTATCACCAACTCGAATGGTGACCTTTTCCTTATCCATGTATTCAAGCAATGGAATGGAAAACTTACGCGATAAGCCGACCAAGGTCTTAAAATCCTGCGGACCAAGTTCTTCGTTTTCCGCAAAATAGCCTTCCAAAATCTTCTGTAAGCCATCCACAGCTGATTTAGCAAAATACATGTCGTCTTTGATTCTGACCAGCAGCCCTTCATCCTGCAAGAGTTTGTAAACTGGCGCAGCATCTTTAAAGACCAAGTCCAGCGGATCAAGCACGTCTTTCAAATTCGGAGGTGTAAGCCCGCCCTTCTCGTAAGTGCTCATCAGGGTATCGCGCAACTTCTGCTGATCAGAAGCAAGCGAAACCTTATGTCCGGGCAGATGCAGAATTTCCTGCACCGCCACGATTTCCTTTTTCTTAAGCAGCCGCTCCACGATGGAATGGAACAATTTATCCGACAATCCCTTACCGTAAGTAGACCCGATCTCCCCGCGCGAAACACCCGGTTTCATGGGTTCATTCTTATGAAATGCCTCAAGGTGACGAATCAATCCCTGTACCAGATTTTCATACTGTGTACCGGAAACATAGCTACGGGTTTCCTTGTCATACAAGAATACCTTCTGCTGCCCGCCCATGGTCTGGAGCATTTTCTCCAGCGGCTTGGATGCCACGTTGCTCAGTATAGAAAGTTCCTGAAATGTCAGCCCTGCCCTGCCCGCTAATTCAAGTTGAGTCAGCACTAACTCTTCCGGTTCGGCATCGATAAGCGTTTCCAGACGCTTAACGTCATCGGAAAAACGTTTCACCTTACGACCCAGCGGGTTGATGATGCTACCCCCGGCGATGGTCCGCAACGGAGAAAAAGAACGCAAAACAACGCGATCACCATAAACCCCGGTCATGGGTTTATCAAAACGAATCTGGCAGACCGCACGTTCACCCTTTTCCAGCTTTTCGCGATCAAGGAAATAAACCTTAGCCATCACTTCTTTGGAGCCGTGGTGGAAATGGATTTCCTTACGGTGTTTCAAGCTTTTCGGGGAAGACGGCAAACAGGTCAATTCCACATCCCAGACAGTGGACGGGAAAAGCGTCCCCGGACGGCCCAGCACTTCGCCACGGTCAATGTCTTCGACTTCTACGCCGTGCAGGTTAATAGCTGTCCTGCGCCCTGCCGGGGCGGTCTCAACGGATGCTCCATGCGATTGCAGGCTACGCACCTTGGTCTCGGTCATCTTCGGGTAAAGGACCACATCATCGCCCACGGAAAGCTGCCCGGAAATCAAGGTCCCGGTCACAACTGTTCCGTGCCCTTTCATGGTAAACACACGGTCCACAGGAAGACGAGCAAGATCGCTTCTACGTTTCGGAGCAAAACCTTTCATGAAATTCGCAACTTCGCCACGCAGTTCATCCAGCCCCTGCCCGGTATGCGAAGAAACAGCATGAATCGGGGCCTCAGCCAGAAAGCTCGGCGCAAGAAATTCACGCACGTCTTCCTGAACCATCTCCATCCAATCTTCATCAACCGTGTCAGCCTTGGTCAGAACGACGAAGCCCTTCTCAATGCCCAGCAAAGTGCAGATTTCCAAATGTTCACGGGTCTGAGGCATTACGCCTTCATCAGCGGCGATAACCAGCAGCACAAAATCAATACCTGCTGCCCCGGCAACCATATTTTTAACGAACTTTTCATGGCCCGGAACATCGATAATGCTCAGATGTTCATCACCACCCAGATCAAGGCTTGCAAAGCCCAACTCAATGGTGATGCCGCGTTTCTTTTCCTCTGCCAGACGGTCGCAGTCCGTTCCGGTCAGAGCTTTGATCAGACTGGTCTTACCATGGTCAATATGACCAGCAGTTCCCATAACTACGGGCATTAGTGCTCCTTTTGGGGAATGCCTCCGGCGGCTGGGGAAGGGGAAACTCTTGCAAGAGTTTCCCCTTCCCCAGACCCCATCCCCTTCAGAACCTTTTAATAAGCTTCGCATCTAGCGCACTAAAGTGATCTTCGAATAAACAGCTTAATAAACCTACTGAAAGGTTTTGGGATTCTTGCATTAGCCCTTAGACGAGCGGTCTTCCGCGAGCCTTAGGGATAACGACAGTGGAACAAACCCTTTTACAAAAGGGTTTAAGCCGCCGGAGGCATAATCTTTCAATTCTTAAAGCGCAAAGCGCATCAAACTAATTCTTCAAAAAAGTCCTGAAAGCCAATTCAGTAGCGTACAAATCGACCTTGCTGGTCAGCTCGAACGGGCTGTGCATGGAAAGAACCGGAGGACCGAAATCGATCACATCCATACCGTAGAGAGCGAGGAATTTGGCAACAGTACCGCCTCCGCCCAGATCGACCTTGCCAAGCTCAGCCATCTGCCACGGTGCACCGGCTTCGTTGAGAATATTACGCAGCCATGCAACAAATTCAGGATGGGCGTCGTTGGCTCCAACCTTACCGCGATGCCCGGTAAATTTGCAGAAGCAAGGACCGTAACCGAGATAGGCTGAATTAAGCTTCTCGTGAACATCCTGATAGTCAGGGTCGATTGCTGCGTGAACGTCTGTTGAAAGGGCCTTACCGGCCATCATAACCCGGGACATCTTGGCATTGGGTTCCCATGCCTCGATCAGATCTTCAAGGCAATATTCGAAAAAGAGCGATTTAGCGCCAGTTGAACCTTCAGAGCCAATTTCTTCTTTGTCATAGAAAAGTACAATCTGGGCATTATCCGGCTCAGGAGCGTTCAGGAATGCTTCCAGTGCAAGGAACACGCAGGAACGGTCATCCTGACCGTAACCACCCACTACAGACTTATCAAGACCTACGTAACGAGCGGGACCGGCAGGAACAATATGCATTTCCGCGCTGAAAAGGTCTTCCTCAACGATATCATATTTCTCGTTGAGAAGCTCTAGCACCTTGCGTTTTGCGGAAGGTTTGCCATTGCCCTCTTCTTCGTCCTCATCGTCTTTGGAAAAAGACAGGGAATGGCCCATGAGAATATTCAACTTCTCAGCTTCAAAAGCATCACTGATATTTTTGGTTACCTGCTTTTGGGCAAGATGAGGCAGCAAATCGAGAATAGAAAGGACCGGATCATCTAGGTCTTCACCGATCACAACATCAACCTTGGTGCCGTCTGCTTTAACCACCACGCCATGCAAAGAAAGAGGCCTTGCCAGCCACTGATATTTACGGATTCCGCCATAGTAGTGAGTTTTGGCCATGGACATGCCGAGATCTTCGTACAAGGGATGCTGTTTCAAGTCGATACGCGGAGTATCTGCGTGTGCGCCCACCAGACGAAAACCCTGCGAGAGCGGATTTTTTCCCTTACGGGCAATAAAAATGGTCTTATCGCGAAAGGAACGGAAGCACTGGTCCGCACCGAGATAATCTTCAAATCCGGCTTCGCGCAGTCTGTCCTCAACGTATTTGATAGTCTCGCGTTCGGTCTTGCAGCTGCTCAAAAAATCGATGTAACGGGCTGCAAGGTCATCCATTGCCTGCTGGTGTTCTTCGTCTTTGAAAATTTCCCAGCAGCTTTTCGATTCATGTTCAAGAGATTTATTCATGTATAATTATCCTTTCAAAACTTGAGATATTGCGTCAGCGCAGAGTTTATATTCTTCGCGTGTGAGAGTCCTTGGATCGAGGCAGAAAGCATCTTCCTCAATGCGTCCCACCAAAGGTGGTTCAGTTGAGAGAAGCCTTTCTTTCAACTCTTCTACTCTCACTTTAATATTTGGTACTACGGTCACCAGAAAAGTTTTTAGATCCTGCTCCGGGAATGCCCCGCCACCTACGCGGGAAACGCCCTCACGCACGCCGATAGTTGCTGATTCAGCAAGCACACGACGCAATAAGCGGGCAAGGGCTTGAGCCTGCTTTTTAAGATTTTCAGGCTTCTCGGTGATCATACGTACTGTGGGCACTTCACGCTTGGCTGTTTCGGGATCAAGATAAAGGCGCAGAGTCGCTTCAAGGGCGGCAAGGGTCATCTTATCGATACGAACCGCACGGTTGAGCGGATTCTTCTTAATCATATCGATAAACTTCTTCTTACCGACAATGATACCAGCCTGCGGTCCGCCGAGCACTTTGTCACCGGAAAATGAAACTACATCCACGTCCTCGGCCACCACTTCCTGTACCGTGGGTTCACGCATCAAACCCAGCCCGGAAAAATTGGTCAGATTTCCGCTGCCGAGATCTTCGTAGACCGGAAGGCCGTGCTTACGACCAAGTTCCGCCAATTCACCGCCGGAAACTTCCTTAGTGAAACCGATAACCCGGAAATTGGAGGTATGCACCTTCATGAGCAGTGCGGTTTCCTCATTGATGGCATTTTCGTAGTCGTGCAGATGAGTACGGTTGGTAGCCCCAACTTCACGCAGAAAAGCCCCGCTCTTGGTCATCACATCCGGGATACGGAACGATCCACCGATCTCAACCAATTGCCCACGTGAGACTATGGCCTCGCGCCCTTTGGCAAAAGTTTCAAGGGTAATCAGCACCGCCGAAGCATTATTGTTGACCACCAGAGCAGCTTCAGCCCCGGTAATCTCACAAATTAGCTTTTCTACATGACTATATCGGCTACCCCGCTCCCCGGTCTTAAGATCAAACTCAAGATTGGAATAACAGGCACAGGCCTCAGTCACAGCCTTAACCGCGGATTCCGCCAGCAAGGAGCGCCCGAGATTGGTATGCACTACCACCCCGGTTCCATTGAGCACCCGCCGAAAATGCGGTTTGGCCCCGGCCCGCACATGGCAGGTCAGACGCGGAAAAAGAGTTTCCGGCGAAAGCTGTTTTTCTTCGGTAATAACCCCGCCCTTGATTTCCTCACGGCAAACATCAAGAAAGCCGTTAACTAAATCACGGGAAAGGGTCCTCGGCAGTCCGTCAATGACACCCTCGTCTTCAAGACGGGTCAATACAGAATCAACAGAGGGCAGGTATTTAAATAAATTGGACAAAAAATGCCTCCGAAATTTAAAGCCACCAACAACACCCAAGCTTAATTCATTCGAAGGACATCTCGTTCGAATTTAAGCCAAATAAAAACCGATAAGAGTTTTTGGGATTCTTAAACCCTTTTTACAAAAAGGGTTTAAGCCGCCGGAGGCATTCTTCTTAAAAATTCTGGGTATCTTGTATAAAAAGCTGCCAGCAAATACAAGGACCCACAGATTAGAACTGTTTTATCACCGGAATTAAGCATTGAAAGTGCTTCGTCAATATCCTTGGCAGGTTCTGCCCGCTCTCCAAGGACCTCGGCAAGCTCATTGAAAGGATACGCCCGTTCATTATTCTCAATACCGCAAGCCATGACCGGACCATCGGTCAAACGGAAAAGGGTTTCCTTCACCGGATCAAGATTCTTATCCTTCATACATGAAAAGATAATCGCATCCGGTTTAATTTCAGACCGTGCCAGCTCGGCCTCAAGTGCATCAAAAGCATGGGTGTTGTGCGCACCGTCAAGAATATAAGTCCTATCAGATTTAATAATCTGTAGCCGTCCAGCGATAAACGCTTTTTCTACCCCGCCACGGACCTTATCAGCATCAAACGTAATCTCAGACTTGCGGCAGAACAACCGCCATGCACATGCCGCAAGCTGTGCGTTCTGCTTCTGATGCTCCCCGGCAAGTGTGGGGCTGAGGTCCGCAACAACTTTTTGTTCATCAATATGATTAAGCTTGCAGTCCAATTCCTTCGCCCGGGATTCAAGCACCGCCATAGCTTCTGAAACCTGTACCGCTGTGATGACTGTTCCGGTTTCACGCATAGCATCAGCTTTGTCTGCTGCGATAAGATCAATTGTAGAACCGAGCACCTTCTCATGATCAAGCCCGATGGGAGTAAATACGGTCAGATCAGGATCAACCGTATTGGTAGCGTCAAAACGTCCACCTAAACCAGCTTCCATCACAGCCAGATCGACTCCGTTATTCTTGAAAGCCACCAATGCCATACAAGTCAGCAATTCAAAATAGGTCAACCCGGCATCCGGGGCAATCTCCATAACTTGATTGGCAATGGCAACCCATTCATCTTCCGAAAGCATAGCCCCATTAATTGTAATCCGCTCGCGGGGAGTAACAAAATGCGGTGAAATGAATGTCCCGACTTTAAGTCCGTATTCGCAACCGATTGAGGTTAAATATGATGAGGTGGAACCTTTTCCGTTGGTTCCCACCACATGAATAACCGGAAAGCTGGACTTACCGCCCCAATTACGCACAAACTCTTCCATTCTGCCAAGACTCAAATCCATATGAAAGAGGCCCAGTTCATCCAAATAAGTGCTAAAATCTATAAAATTTTTAAATTTCAAAACATTTTCCTGTTTTTTTACTTGACCGCCGTGTACGGTTTGTATAGATAACCATTTCTCGAGCGGGGCAGTAGCTCAGTTGGATAGAGCAACGGCCTTCTAAGCCGTTGGCCGAGGGTTCGAATCCTTCCTGCCCCGCCACTTAGAAATCAAAGGGTTACAAGTGAAAACTTGTAACCCTTTTTCTTTTGGATTTAATCTTCCCCTTAGTTGGGATGGAAATGGAAGATGATAAAAGTCCATAAAAAATTTCCCTCGCTTGGATTCGAAAAACCGAAAACTACACAGCAAGCAGACTAAGTTCAAGTTCAGAGTTGCGCTTAGTCCAGAATCTTATTCAACCATCCCCAATTACAATCTAAAAAAACAAAACGCTGCTCACAATATATGGGCAACGTCTTTCATGGGATCACAGATACGACTTTCTATGCAGACCAAAGATAAGAGTGTTTGAGGATTACAGAACAGGACGAATCACAAAATATATGCCCATAAGAGCAATAGTTACCCCGGCCAGCTTACGAAAAAGACTGCCCCCCTGCTGCCAGCTACTATTTTCCAACATACGCCGAACAAAAGCCGTAGAACTTCCAGCTACAGCGATAGGCAAACAATGCCCGAGACCGAACAGAAAGATAAGCAGCACTCCGGTAGCAATTTCACCTTGTACGGTGATAATTGCCAGAATGGGAGCAATAAAACCGAAAGTGCACGAACCTGACAGGATGCCATATGCCAACCCGAGCACAAAAGCGCCGCTGTATCCTTTTAACTTGAGACGCCCCATCAGACTGCCAGACATGGAACATTTGACTATGCCAAGCATATCTAAGGCCACCCAGAAAAGGATACCGCCCACTAACACCGTCCACCAAGGGCTGACATCGCCCATCATCCGCCCCACTATGGCACAGACAGTACCGATCAGGGCGATAGTAATAAACAAACCAAGGGTGAACAGTCCGGCATAAACAGAAGCCCTGCGCCCTTCCACAAGTTCATTCTGCCCGCCCACATAACCGACGATAAGTGGGATTGAGGCAAGGTGACATGGTGAGAACAGCACACTCACTATTCCCCAGAGCAGACAACCAAGTCCCGCCCATGCAGTGCCACTCACAATCCAATGATTAATAGAAATCAAAAACTGGTCCATACTCTTACCGGACACCCAGTTCTTTCAATTTTGCCACAATACTCTTTTTATCCAGAAAACCTACATGCCGATACTGTTCTCTGCCTTGTGCATCGTAAAATATCTGAGTTGGAATAGAACGGATATTGTACTTGGCAGCCTCTTCTTGGTATTCCCAGACATCGATAAAGGCAATAGCAGCCCGTCCGTCATACTCCTTGGACAGTTCCTTAATCACCGGAGTCATCATTTTGCAGGGAATACAAGCGTGGGCACCGATATCAACCATGGTCACCATGCCGGCAATAGGCAGCTTGTGCGGTTTTCCTGAAATAAGTTCAGAAGCCTCAACAAGAACTTTTCCTGATTCTTCAGCATCAGCTGAACAAGCAGAAAGACACATACCCAAAACCAACAAACACCCTACCAAGACAATACTTCTTTTTAACACTGTTACTCCTGATCACTGATTATTTCAGCCATTTGAGGACTTCATTCTTGCTCGGAACTTTACCCACAACCTTTACTTCACCGTCAACGGCAACAGCTGGAGTAGAAAAAACACCCATCATTGCAATTTCCTGAAAATCACTAACCTTGACAACTTCGGCCTGTATGCCGCTTTCCGCAACCGCTTCCTGTACAATCATTTCCGCTTTGGCGCACTTGGGACAACCGGGTCCGAGAACTTGAATTTTCATTGCTTACTCCTTACTATGTTTGTATTTGGCAAATTAACCAAACAAAAAACAATGTCAATAAAACACAGTCAAATAACGATCATCATGCTCATTTTAAAGTATGAAATTTATTGCCCTCCGCCCAAAAATCAAGCAATTTTCATGTACATATAATTTACATTAATAACTCACGATTTTCAGCTAATACCAAAAACTTGATATTTTTTAAAAATTCTAAATAAAAATAGCGAAGGGTTCCTGTAAATCCTTCCCTATTCCAACATTCCCCACCACCCCTTGCCGCCCTACCCTTCAAGTGCTATCACACGCCTCAAGCGAGATGAACAAACACGAGGCAAACATGGATTATATAGAATACATTGACCGGAAGTCCGGCGAACTCTGCAAAGAGATTGTACCGGGAGAGCATTGGCTTAAATGGTTGTACCATAATCCTTTAGGCAAACTTGCGCTGCATGGCGTGGTTAAAAGGAAGTTTATTTCACAATGGTACGGCAACAAGATGGACAGCCCGGCATCAAAAAATAAGATTCCAGAATTCGTGAAGGATTTGAAAATCGATATGAATGAAGCCACACGTCCGATGGAAGAGTATGATTCATTCAACGATTTCTTCATCCGCCAACTAAAACCGGAAGTCCGCCCCATTAACCGCAGCCCCGAAACAATAGTCTCTCCTGCTGACGGTAAGATTATAGCATTTGAAAAAATCAACGGCCTCGATTCTTTTTTCGTAAAAGGACAACAGTTTTCGCTCGATAAATTCCTGCAAAACAGCATGCTCAGTAAGAAATACGAAGAAGGTACGCTGCTGATCATCCGACTCGCACCAGTTGATTATCACCGTTTCCACTTCCCGGCTGAAGGCAATATTTCCGCTTCAAGCCCGATTAAAGGTGACTATTTCTCAGTCTCACCATACGCAGTCAAAAACATGCTCCGTGTATACTGGGAGAATAAGCGGGAATACAGCATTCTTAAGACAGCAGGCGCAGGGGATATCCTGCTTTGCGAAGTAGGTGCGACAATGGTCGGCTCCATCATCCAGAGCTACACCCCGGATAGTGAAGTGAAGAAAGGACAGGAAAAAGGCTGGTTCAAATTCGGTGGATCAACCGTAATTATGCTGCTGGAAAAAGACAAAGCGCAAATCGATACCGACATAATCAAAAACACAAAAAATGGGTTTGAGACCAGTATCAAAATAGGCGAACCAATCGCAAAACTCTGTGACTAACCACTTTTTTAATGCATTTTACACCTAAAGGATTGCATGGTTTCTCATGCAATCCTTTAGGTATTTATAAGCCCTACAAACATACAACCACCAATGTATTCTTGCTTTTTGCAAATAGAAATATATAATAAGGAAGGGGTTCACTTTTATTTTGAAATAATATAATAATAGACACCACCAACGTGGTGGTTATTTTTCAAATAAAACACACTTCTTTTTGATAAATATAATTTCACTGGTCCGGGGAGGGAGTCTGTGAAAACAATATTTTTAAATTTAAGGAGCATGATCTGCTCTTTTCTTCTATTCTTTACATACAAAATGAAAGAGTCTTCAAAGGCTCTTCCGGTTTGCAATTGTAGAGAAGATCTCGCCTGTCCTGTTCCACTCAGTAAAAATCAATGCAATTTTACTATTCGGACTATCTCCTTTTCCCTCCACCAGTGCAAAATCTGCGGGGGAATTTCCGGGTGCCCCAAAAGTGCTTTTCAAAAATTCATATACACCTCTTCTAACGATGAAAGGGAGTTGGTAATGGGTGAATTTTACAAACACATGCAGACCCCTCTCTAAAGGCATTACTCGGAACTAAAAACGAATAAAATTTGAAAAGACGTAGTTGAAAACGAATTAAAGTTTAAAAGGCTTACTTGTCTCTAAAAATTCGTTTTATAAACTTTCTTTAGAACTTTTCTTTTAATTATTTTTCTTTTATATGAATATAGCGTCATTTTGACATTATACAGAAGATAAAAAGCGTAAGGAATTTGTACAACATGGCTTACAATAGCAATAAATATAAATTATATTTAACTTTATCGATCTTTGTTCTGCTTGCGGTTATTGTCAGTGTGGTGGTGAGCTTCGCCTTCCTGAAGACTCTTTTTGCCACCTCGGAAATAATCAACTCAATTATTCTTGCGGTATTCGCAGGCAGTGTGATCACAGCATTCCGTTATATTTTCTCGGTACGCAGAGATATGACACTCTTTGCGGCGTTCACCCAGTGGTGTGAAGGCCCGGAGAAAAGCACTTTTGAACTGGATGACCTGAATAAAGGTTTACTCGGAAACGTACTTATATCCATCGGATGTTCGATCAAGGAAAATGGCGTCCTGATCGTTAGATCGACCAGTGACGGCCGTTCCATTATAGAGAGCCTCGAACAAAATATTTCTTCCCGCTCATCATTAATCTCGTTTCTTGGCGGATTCCTTGTCCTGCTGGGCCTTATGGGAACATTTCTCGGCCTGACCCTGACCCTGCAATCCATGGGAGAAATCCTCTCCACCCTTGCAGGCGGTCTGACTGACTCCAGCGACACATCCATCATGCAGGTTATGATTCAGCTTATTGTTGAACTGAAAAACCCCATGGCCGGTATGGGCACCGCCTTTTCAACTTCCCTGTTCGGCCTTGCGGGCAGTGCTGTTGTTGGTGTTCTGGCCATTCTTATGGGTCGTATGCATGATCAGCTTAAGCAACGCCTTGAGAACTGGCTTAATGAAAAAACAGAGTACTCCGCGACCAAAAGCGGAACCGCCGGAGCTTTCCCCGCTGATCAGGATCTGGGCAGCCAGATGGCAGCAATATCAACACAGTTAGAAAAGAACAACGAAGCTTTGCTTGAGTCCCTTGAAAACACAAACAGGTTTCTGCTGAAACTTACCCTGCTCCAGCAGCGCTCAGCAGAAGCTATTAATACTGTTCAAGACCAGTCTGTTGAAACCACAAAAGAAATCGGTCTCGGCAACGAATTGACCGGAAGACTTATCAAAGAATCGCGCCAGATGGTTACAGCTTTGGAAAAAAGCATTGAGACCATGAATACAACAAATGGAAAACAGCTTAAAAATTAATTAAGGCTGTTATTAAATAGCTCAGGTGAAAATATGACAGGGCAGATGATTAAAAAATTTGGAACAGTTTGCGTACTTTGTGCGCTGCTTACATTCCAGGGCAACTTTGGTTTTGCTGCGGATTCCGCCGAAACAGTCAACCTTTCAGGTCTGGAAAATAAAAGCGAAGAATACAAGAACGCAGAAGACATTGAAAGTTTCAAACAGGGGGTCATTAAAATTGAAGATCCCGGTGTTGCAGGATCTTCCTTGCAGAAAAACGACCCCAATGCTGCCAACGCAACAGCCCTGACCCTACATCGTGCCTGCGAATTGGCTGTGAGTAACCATCCGCTGGTGGCTTCCTCACGCTACTCCATGCTTGAAAAAAATGCAGAGTACGGAATGGCCCGCAGGGTATACTTCCCACGCATTGATTTTGCTGCGCAGGGTGGTCCCTCACACAACCTCGATACCGAGACCACCAGCTACGGTCAATCTTCCGTTGCCATGACCCAGACTCTCTATAATTTTGGAGGTCTGGACGACAGTGTAGACAGTGCCAAGATGAAAGCCGAAGGCGCAAAATACCGTCTGGCCCGTACTCAGGAAGATATCGCCGCACTAGCCATCAACTCCTACCTGAGTGTGATGCAGGCGCAGGAAAGCCTGAAGGTCTACAACAACACTTTAGAATTTTACAACAAGCTACTTAAGACCTTCTGGGAACGTTACAATGCCGGGATTTCTTCCAAAGCTGATGCCCGCAAGGTAGAAGTATCTCTGCGCTCAACTGAATCCCAAGTCACAGTGCAAAAACAGCAGCTCAAGACCGCCAGATTGCTTCTTGAAAACATCATCAAGCAGTCCGTCAATGAAGTTGAGACTGACATTGCCATGGCCAAAATGGAAATCGCGGACACCCTAGAAGGTGCCTACGAGATAGCCAAGAGCAACAACGTTAACCTTCGAGCTTATGATGCTGAAATTGAATCACAGAAAAAAGCAGTCTCCACCGTTGAAGCAGGCTACTACCCTTCTTTCGGATACAGATTACAGGCCAAGAGTGAGTTCAAGAAAGTAGACGGCTATGAGAATGCACTGGATGCCCAGCTCACCGTGAACTGGAACCTGTTCAACGGTTATGCAACTGACGAAGGAATGAAGAGAGAAGAAGCTGTCCTCAAAAGGCTTATGGCTACCAAAGAAGCTACTGAGCTTGAAATTCAGAACATTCTTTCTGACGCCTTCAACGCATACCAATCTTCAGAGAAAGAGTTCGAGCTAGCCCGGGACGCTTATGACGCAAGTATCAACCTCATGAGTCTCTACCTGAGCGAGTTTGATCTAGGCATACGCACCCTGCTCGATCTCATCACTGCGCGCGAAGGACAGACAAGCGCGGCTATACGCGAAGTTAACGCCCGCTACTCAAGAATACGGGCAGCACTCAATATTTTCCTCGAACAGGGCCGCCTCCCCGAAATACTGGGATTGCCCGTTGAAGAAACTCCTTTTGAACCAAACAATGCACTTTACTCCGCTAAAGGTGAATAATCATGGCTGACGCACAGAAAGTTTCTCCGTCAACAGTATATAATGTTCAAGGCTCTCCTGATGACTACAACTACGTCCTCAAGGGTGCTGACCTTATTTTGGTCAACAAGCAGACCAACGAAGAACAGGTGTTCCTCTTTGTAGGTAACATCATGAGTCTTGACGGTAAGGTCAACATGGAATTCTCCGATGGTAATTCCTTACAGTCGCAAGAAATTTTCAGCCGCTCAGAAATGCTGGACATGGACAAACAGGACGAGGAGGCCCCTGAATGGGAAGCCGTAACCGAAGAGTCCACTCCCTCTGAAGAAGAAGGCAACTCCGATGACGGCAACCTCAAAGACGGACAGCTCCAGCCCCTTCAGAACGCTCAAGCCGCACTGGTAACCGACCCCACTGACGATATCCTTAAGAGCCAGCAGCGCATGTTCGATGATATCGACAAGTTCGCGCAGCAGGACAGTCTTTCCAGTAAGGCTGAGCCGATCGAAAAGATTGAGGCGAAAGAAAATGAGCATGATGATAAGAAGGACGATGAGAAAGAAAAAGAAAAGCCTATAGAAGAAGAGAAGCCGGATACAACTACTGACGATCAAGACGACACAAACCCTGCCGTGAATACAAACAGCGGCAATATCACCATAGAACTTTCTCAGACTGATGGCGAATCCGGCATCAAAGAGACACAGGATGACGGTGCAGGCGGCACAACAGAAGTATACACCAAAGACGGTATTACAAATAATACTGACTTTACACTCGTCGGTACTGCTGATCCGGGTTCAAAGCTCGAAATCTTTATGAACAACAAAAGCATGGGAACTGTTACTGCCAATGCCACTGAAGATGCTCACGGCAACCCCGCCGGTTATTATGAGTTCCCCATAACCGGTGCCGATTCAGGTAAAGACGACGGGTTTGGTTCGATCACCCACAGATTTTATGCCCAATTAGCTGACAGCACAGTTGATCCGGCCCCACAGTCAAGTACCATTGAGGTGGAAGTGGATACCACCAACCCCACGCTGAATGAAACACAGATAAACTTCACCACTCAGGAAGGTGATGTTTATTACACCAATGACGACCGCCCCAGACTGGAAGGTACCGGAGAAAAAGACACCATCCTGACTATTTCATATGAAGGTAAAGACGAAAATGGCCACACTATTGCCAGTGGAACTCTCGACCCGACGACTATTACAAGCAGCGGTAGCTGGAGTGTTCTTTTCCCTGAAGATGCTGACGGCAACGGCCTTGGCGACGGCACCTATACTTTCACAATTAAAGGTGTTGATGATGCGGGTAACGTGCTCACCACGACCCAGACTATTGAAAATTACATAATCGATACGAACTTCCAGACTAACGCGACCATCACTCTTAACGATACTTCTAACAGCAAAGGTTTCGGGGTTGACCAGACAACTGAAACGCCCCCGATCACCAATGCTAAAACGCTTGACCTGACCATCAAAGATATCAACTCCGAAGCCAAAGACGTAACAGTCATGCTGGTACTGGATGGTGGAACAACACAGGATCTCGGAGAGGCCACATATGATGCTGGCAGTGGCACCTGGACTTACATAGTAACAGAAGGAGTTATCCCGGATAACGTTAACTACAAATTTATGGTCAAAGCCACAGATAAGGCCGGGAACTCCTTTACTCCCGGCTCCGACCTGACCGTGTCAATCGACCGCGAAGCTCCTACGAACAACCTGACCATCGATCTGGACGCAGACAGCGACTCCGCGGCCCGTGACGGTCTGCTTGGCGATGATGCAGACAATTACACTCACGGCACCCCGGAAGGCCATGCCAAAGGTGACGGCATGCTCCTACTCAAAGGTGATAACGCCGGAAATCAGGGCAAAGTAAACCTGTACCGGGTTAATGCCGCAGGGCAATACATTGATGAAAACGGTAATGTTACCGATGCTGAGAATGCCGTTCCCATCAACAGCACCCTCATTACCGCCGGGACCGATGGAAGCTGGAATTATGATTTTGATGCCAGCAGCTTCGGTGATGAAACAATTTATTTCCGCTCTGCAATCACAGATGTGGCAGGAAACGTAAAATTATCAGATGTACTTAATGTTCATGTAGATAATGTTGATCCCGACAAATCTACCATAACTGCTGTATCGGAATATACTGACGCCCATACCACATACGTACCGGGTGGAACCGTAACCCTTACCGGAGTGATCAGGGAAAGCGGCAACGATGTGGTTGTAACCCTCTACAGTTGCAAAGAAGACGGCAGCGGATCGTTAGAAATAAGCAACACCAAACAGAACAGTGATGTCTTTAAGATTGTCGACAACCACGACGGCACATACACATGGACTTATGCCGTAGGGGGATTGACCCACGAAGAAGTACGCTCATACTACGTTGAAGTAGAGGACGCTGCCGGTAATACCGAAAGCTCCAAAGTGTTCACTTTTGAATCCGATCAGCAAACCAAAGTCCCCACCATCGAGCTGGACAGTTCAGTTGAAAAAGGAACTGATACCGGGACTGTAGGTGATGATATCACTGATTTTGCGGATGGTCAGGGCAACATGGTCAACCTGAAAATCAGCGGTGATTCTGACGCGACTTTTAAAGTCTACTTAGTTGATAACGATGGTACGCACATCGCGGAAGTTGCTGAAAGCCAAGTAATAAAGACCGGTAATGTAATCTCTTTTGACGCTTCCGATTACGCAAACGACGGAACCGAAAATGTGCTCCGGTTTGTTGCTGTAGCCACCGATAATACCAACAACACCGCAACTTCAGAAATTTACACCGTCCTCCTTGATGATGAAGCACCCGAGCTGCCCACAAACGGTGCCATAGAAATTACTACAGAGACAGATGCCACCGTTATATCTACTGCCACGGACACGGATTTTGACGAGACTACCTACTCCAACGCCAAAACCTTGACTTTAAGCGGATCTTTTGATGACGGTATCGACCTTAGCGGTGTTACCAACGCTCCAACTGTCAGCGTGCCTGTTGTGCGTATTTACGATATTGACGATTCCGGCAACAAAAAGCTTGTGGATACCGTAACGGCAACCAAAACGGCCACCGGATTCGATTGGGAATACACCATTGGTAATACTCTGAATGCAAACAACAATATTTCAGACGGCGACCACAAATTCAGTATTGAAATTGAAGATGCCGCCGGAAACGTCACAGCTTACCCCGCAGGCGGGGAAACTGTTGATGTTCACATTGACCGCGATCTGCCGGAAATCACTGTTGCCCTCGCCGATGACACTAATGGCGACAACATGGATACCGGACTGGACGGCAGTGACTGGATCACCAATGTTGATAGCGGACTCAAAATTGACGTTAATATAACTGAAGATGACCCTGAAAGTATCAGTATTGTACTGAACGGGACTACCTATACCCGCGATCTGACTGATGCGGAAATAAGTGCAGGAAAGGCGACCATTGATCTTGCCAATCCCGATGGTAAGACCGCGACTGCGCCTACACTCAATAACGGCTCCGACACTTCCAACAGTATTGAAATTACTGTTACCGATAAAGCCGGTAACACAAGTCTCCCCTTCAACGAATCACTCGTAATTGATACGACTGATCCCACCGGGAATATCCTGCTTAATGATGATGATAATGCCGGCGATAAAACCGACACCATCACCACCATCCCCGATCCGACTCTGGAAGGTAAAACCGAAGCCGGGGCAAAGATTGAGCTGAAGGTTCTTAAGCTGAATTCAAATGGAGATCTGATTTCAACTTTGGATGCAGACGGCAATGTGACCAATGAGAATAACGGGGTTGAATACTCGGCCACTGTTTATGCTGATGCGAACACCGGAGACTGGGAGGTTAATCCCTCCACTCTTGCAGCAGGCAGCTATAAAGTAGTAGCCACGGTTACTGACGTAGCCGGCAACACAAATATGATCGACATGGGGTCGGATCTGGTCATCGCACCAAAGCCGGATGCTCCTACAGTCGAACTGATAGATGACACCACTCCTCTTTTCTTCAGCACTGACGACACAAAAGATGACGGCATCACCTCCGATGATACAGGACAATTCACTGTTACCAAAAGTACAGGAACCTATATCACTGTAAAATACTGGGAAGTGAATGAAGCCGGAGTCAAAATTGGCGCCGAAACAATTGTAGAGTACAAAGATGCCGGAGATATTTCTGCAGTAGAATTCGATACTGACGCTATCACCGGCGGTCTTGATGACGGTCACTACACTTTTGAATTCACGGCAACAGACAGCACTTCCGAAATATCCAGTAATGCGAAAACTGTTACCATTGAAGTTGATTCCGTAGATCCCGCGCTGGGGCTGTCTTACACCAAGACAGGCGCAGCAGAAGCCGCCGAAGCTGACAACGGTGTTTACCTGACCAACGAAGACGATCCGAAAATCACCGTAACCACGGATGAGGGCAGTCAGGTCCGCATGATGATTTTCAAAGGGTCGGCAAATTACCCGAACCTCACCGATCTGGAAGCATTTGTTGCCGCCAACAAAGATGCTCTTGATGATAACGTTGTCAACATGAATGCCGACGGCACATGGACGGCTGTTCCTTCTTTCAGCTCTACCCCGGAAGAGCAGGATTACCGGGTAGTCATTGTTTCCGAAGATAAAGCCGGTAACCTTTCTGCTGAGACCATTGATTTTAACCATGATAATGAGGACCCGGAGACCCCGGCAATCCAAATTTACGAAGATAACGGTTCAGCCTTGTCCGGGACCGATCCTGTAAGCGGCCTGCAAAGCACTGATGACCTGACTCCGTTGCTGAAAGGTAAGCTGGACCCTGATTCTGATGTTGAGACCACCATCACGATCCTTGACGGTGACGGTAACTCCAAGACTTTGGCTGAATCAGACTTAGTCATCGATGCCGATGGCTACTGGAGTTACAACTTCAGTTCAGATGATAAATACGACCATATCCGTGGCGGAACCTATACCGCGACAATAACCAGCACGGATGGAGCAGGCAACAGCGTCAATGCATCCACTGAGTTTCATATCGTACAGGATTTAACATCCAAGCCGACCATCGGACTGGATGAAACTCAGTACACCGGGGAAACTGACGAAAGCACGAACACAACCTACGTCAGCCTTGAAGTCCTTGGTGCTAAAGACGACACCCCGGCCAACCCCATGCTGACTCTTACAGGGACTGCCATTGCTTACAGCACTGTCGATATTTACGATATTGACGGGACCAAAATAAATACGGACCCCATAGCGGTTCTAGCTGACGGAAGCTGGAGCTACACATTTACTGATGCCGACAATCAGTCCGAAAAAACGCATAAATATTCTGTGAAGTGCGAGGGAGTAAAATCCACAAAAGACTTCACTCTGGTGGTTGATAACGGCATTGTAAAGCCCGGAATCGGCCTTGAGAAGGATACCAGCACGGTAGAGAATGTCGCCAACAATGACTGGGTGACCAGTGATCCGACCATCACCGGGACAGTGGAAAAAGATTGTACTGTCGAGGTCAAAGCTGAACGGGTTTTCTCTCTGACTGCAGGGGAAGACAAATATATAGATGCAAACGGCGACGAACAGTCAGTCCCCGCAGACGCAACTATTGTTGAAGATGCAGATGGTAATAAATACTTTGTTTCCAGTGTAACGACCGATACCGTTTCCAGTGCTAACACCTCTGACAGCAGCTACAGCGCAGACCTGTCAGCACTAAGCGACGGACAGTACCGGATTACCGTCACGACTAAAGACAAAGCCGGTAACATCAGCACAAACACTGCTGATGAAATTCTTGTGCTGGATACTGGCACTGATGTTCCGACCGTAGAACTCGCTGCGGCCAGTGATACTTCTTTTACTGAAGACACAATCACCCTCAATAACGGCACATTGGACGTCTACGACGACCTGCCGGAAGCCTACAAGATAAAGGCGCAGAACGGTGATTTTAAAGTTGATAAATTAACCAGAGACAGCACTCCCGAACTGACCGGTACAGCAGAAGCAGGAGCACTAATAAGCATTGCAATCGACGGCACAGCCGGTGTTTATACAACGCATGCGAACGAAGGCGGTACGTGGTCTTTGGAACTTAACAACACCGCCCTTTCCGAGGGGGACCACACCATAACCGTTACCGCTACGGATGTAGCAGGCAATCACAAGACAAGTGCTGAGCTGGAAATTCATGTGGACAGCAGATTATCCACAAATCCTGACATTACGCTCACCGGAGATAATGATGGACATGGTGTAGATGGTAATCCGGATATTTTTTATACTGGGCAGGAAAATCCGAATCTCCGTCTTACCGGAGAAGCAGGTACTGCATACGTACTTTACGTCCAACAAGAGAATGGCACCTACATCGCTGTGAAGTCAGACTTTCTTAATTCAAACGGAATAGCTGACTACGTTGTACAGGATAGCGATTACCCGACAGATGCCCTTTCAGACGGTGCGCATGAACTAGTCTACAAACTCGTCACAGTTGACGAAGCCGGAAACGCTCAGACTTCCGACTACACAGTGGATGTAGATACCGCTGACCCTGCTCCTGCAACGACAATAGATTTTAAGACTTCGGATGGCTCTGATACAGCGACAATTGATCTCACCAATAATACAGCAAGTATCCACACCAATAACAACAAAACCGACTTGGTGATCCATACGGCCGATGACACAGCCGAGGTTCAATTGTGGTTGAAAGATAAAGTAACCGGCAACTTGACCCTAAAATATACCGCCAGTGTAAATAACAACGAAGCAACTATGCTTCTCGAAGAAGATACAACTACCGGCAGTATTGATGACGGAACTGAAACGTACGTCATCAAATTTATTGATGATGTAGGCAACCAGACCGATACCAGTAATGTTACCCTGACCATGGAAGTGGATACTATTACCCCCTCTGCTACTATTGATCTCAGCAGTGGATCAGATCTCGGTATCGACAAAGACACCCGGGAAGATGGGATAACAAGTGGAGAATCCTTTACTTTTGAAGGTAAATTCAAAGAAGATGGTACAACCGATTTCTCCCACACGGATTATCAAATTACCATCAGCGCAGGTGGTGAGAGCTGGGTATACAATTCAGATGGAACACAGGACAACAATATACAGAATGTGCAGGTTAACGCAGACGGAACTTATACCTTCGATTTCCTTGATAACGACGCCGGAGATGCGCTCGACAACGGAACCTACACCGTAGAAATCAAAGCCATTGACGATGCAGGCAACGTATCTGAAGCATCAAACACAACATTCGAAATTAAAAATATCGATCTAGCCACTCCCAACATGAAGGTCAGCGGCTCGGGAGATATTAAGTTCTCAAGCAATGAAAATTACTTAGATCCTAACACACATAATCTGGACGACTATAAGACAGAACTCATTATTCACAATACAAAAGGCGGAACCGAAACCACAAGCGTGACCCAGACTGACCTGAAAGCTAACGGATCAATCACTCACTTTCATGAAGTTTCAGACGGTGACGATTATGCAGAAGTAAAGGTGGTCGATAAGTACGGAAATGAGTCAAAATCATCTTTCCACGATCTTGATAAGAGTGACCTGAATTATAGCTCTGAAGTTGGTTCTAAAAATGAAGTAACGAGCTTTAAAGCCACTATTACCGGAGATATTGACGGTGACGGTGACGCTGATACTATAACTGCAACTATCAATAGGGGTGACAATTCAATAACCGTCACCAGCGACGATGTTTCTGGAGTAACAGGTGATTATGATGCCGGAGACGGAACGTGGAGTCTTAATTTTGGTCGCAATCTCGCGGGAGGAAATTTTGACTTACATATTTCCGGACTTGATTCCGAAGGAAATACCATTTCAACAAGTACCACAAAAGACTTCAACTTTACGTTGAAGGACATGGACGACGCGACTCCTTCAAATGATTATTTTGAGTCTGGATCCAATCAGGATTTCAACGGAGCCAAAGAAGGAAACGGCGGAGATACTGCTGATACAACTTCCACAAATAACGTGGTTGTTGAAACTGAAGTACATCAGACTCATATCGAATTTGATATTGCATAATTTTAAATAAATTAGTTTTACGGGGAAAAATATAAATGTCTGCTGATAGCGGCCCTCCGTGGCCGGGTTTTGTTGATGCGCTCTCAACCGTGCTCATGATGATGGTGTTCTTCACCCTGCTCATGGTACTGGTAACGGGGACGCTCTCATATATTGTCGCGCTCAAGGAAGTTAAGCCCGGAGCTGCCTCATCCTCCGAACAAGTGGAAACCATGGTGGCTGCGGCGCAGGATCTTTCTTTCATGGAAAAACCATCTTCCATGGACAAACTTGCTGAAGCCATGACTCAGAGTGCCGTATTGGGCAAGGAAGACCTTGTAACCACTCCCCCACCCCAGAGATTCGACATCGAAGAATTTGAACGAGAAAAAGAGATGCTCCAGAAAAGAGTCGCCCTTGCTGAAAGTGCGGCTTGGACTGCTCATCTGGAACTTCAGAAATTAAAAGAAGAAGTAAAAGACCAGCAGGATAAGCAAGACCCGAAACTTGCCGCAAAACTTCAGGCCGCCCTTGATAAAATCAAACGCCTTGAAGCTGATGGTGCAGTGGAGAAGGAAGTTCAAACTGAAGACGAATTCGTCCCGCCGCCGTTTATTACCAAGCTGGTACAAGGGCTTAATAACAAGAACCGGGTGATTATTCTCTACAACAAACTGACCAGTACTCTTGAAGAAAAGACTGAATCCGAACTGCTGGCCTGGGTGAAACAAAATGAATCCGTCATCATGCAGAAAGGCTTGCTTTTGACAGCTGCCCTCCATCATGAAGGGGTTTCTTCCAGCATGTCCAACTCAGTATCGTTTAAAAGACTTTACGGGCTGATTAAATTCGTAAATAAACAGGCGCATATTCCCAAAAGCAAAATTAAATTCCGAGCTTTAAATGAAGGCGTTCCGGGAACTAATCAGGTTGTGGTCAGCATTGGCAGCAGCTTTGGAAAAAGCAATAAAGATCTGAATGTTTCCGTCAGTAAATAAGGGGCAGGGACTTGGATAATCAGAAAAAAACAACCCCCTCATCCCCTACGGAAAGCAGTGAGCAAAACGAAGGGACGGAGACTACGGCCACAAGGCCTAAAAGCGATACCATCGATACAAAGGGGACCGACAACTCGGAAAACAACGGTTCAGATAAGAAAAGATTCGTATCTCAGGAAAACATTGGACTCTTCAATCCCGGTGAGGATGAAAAAGGCGCGTCCATAACTTCCTGCCTGAAAAAGATTGCAGATAAATACGGAATTGTCGTTACCGGCAGTTCCCTGCAACTGGGCAGTTCCTCACCCATCAATGAATATTTGCGCTTACAGTCCGATAACATGGGGCTGAACCTGTCCATCAAGCCCCTGCCGCTAAAAGTTGATGACGACATGCTCCCCTTGATCGTCCAGTATTCTGACGGTAGTTTTGCCCTGCTTGAAGAAAAAGTAGGCAGAAGACTGACCCTCTGGAATGGAAAACAGGAAATCATTAGAAACAGGAAATCTGAATTTTCAGAATTCAAAGACTGGTCCTGTTCTCTTAAGCCCATATTCGAAACAGATAAGGTTCCTTTCCTGAGTCTAACCTGGTTTATCGGGCAGATCGGCAAGATGTGGCCCATGTACTCTCAGGTGATACTGGCGACAGTGATGATCCATTGCTTCACTCTGGTCATCCCCTTGCTGATGGGTATCTTCTACGACCGCATCCTGCCCAACCTTGCAGAAAATTCTCTCAGAGTGCTGATCACCGGGGCTATCATAGTTCTGGCCTTTGATTACATTCTAAAGAATGTCCGCACATCCCTTGTGGAAAAAGCCGCCCTACGCGTGGAACAGGATGCTGAACCGCAATTGCTATCCCTTGTGCTGGACACAAACTATTCCAAACTGCCTGTCTCAGCAGGGCACCTGACCCATGCGATACAGGAATTTTCACGTATCAAGTCCCTCTTCACTACCCAGCTTGTGGTCGGGTCCATTGACTTTTTCTTTTTATTCTTTTTCCTGTTTGTCATTTACCTTAACAGTGGGATGCTCTTCGCTGTCCCGGCTGTAACCTCATTTCTGGTGCTGCTCGTAGCCATTGTTTACGGATTTTTCATTGATACAAATGTTTCGGCCCAGAGCAAGCTGCAATCACGTAAGACTTCATTTTTAAATGAAATTTTCAATGGAGTTGAATCAATTAAAGTAACCAATGCGGCAAGACTTTTTGTTTCCCGCTGGGCTTCTGAAATTGAAAAATCTGGCGAAATGTCTTCCAAGTACCGCATTGCCCAGTCTCGTTGCTCTATGACCACCGGATTTTTGGGACAATTGAACTCAGCAGGACTGCTCATAGTCGCTTTTTTTCTGATTAAAAATGGCGACATGAGCAGCGGCGGTTTGCTGGCGACCATGGTTCTTTCCGGACGTTGCATCGCGGTTTCTGCCAGCATGTCCAACCTGATCACCTCCTACCTATTTGCGCGCCGTTCATACAAAGATCTGCGTAAGATTCTGAATCTGGAAAAGGAAAGCTGTGAAACACGGCAGTTCAAAATACAGCAGCTTGGCGGCGGCGTTCGCTTTGACAGCGTATCCTTCCGCTACCAGCCGGAGTCACCCTACGCCCTTGAAAACGTATCCTTTGAAAGCAAGGCAGGCGAAAAAGTCGGGATCATCGGTCCCATGGGCAGCGGGAAATCCACCTTGCTCAAGCTTCTGGCTGGACTTGCTGATCCCAGTGAAGGGCTGATCATGCTGGATGGCCACAATATGGCCCACCTTAATATCGAAAAAGTACGCGAATTTGTGGGCGTAGTACCGCAGTCACCCGTCCTTTTCCACGGCACCCTCGAGCTTAACCTGCTCATGGGGTCCCGCGCGGCCACTCAGAAATCCCTACGTCAGGCCCTATCCGTATCAGGTATTGATAAATTTGTTTCCAAACACCCGCTTGGTCTGAAAATGCCTATCCTTGAAGGAGGCAAAAACCTTTCAAGAGGCCAACGACAGGCCGTGGCTGTTGCCCGTGCCCTGATCAGCTCTCCCCCCCTGCTGCTCCTTGACGAACCCACCAGTTCCATGGACTCCACACAGGAAAGGATGCTCATTAACCAGATCAAAAGTACCATGGCTGATAAATCCATTTTCGTTGTTACCCACAGACCGCAGATTCTCGAAGTCGTGGATAGGATTGTCGTTGTAGATCAGGGAAGAATAGTTGCTGACGGACCCCGAGACGTGATCATCCAGAAACTTTCCAGCCCGGCTCCGGCCAGACAGGGGTAATCATGGGAAAGAACTGGAAAAGCAACCTACTCTGGTCCTTGGAAAAAAGCCTTGGGAACTGCATTGTCCTGCTGCTTATACTGACGTTTTCAGCCGTATTCATACTCTGGGCCCACACCAGCAAGATTGAAAAGACAGTCCGCGCCCAAGGCGTGGTTGAAACCAACCTCACAGATAAAATCGTAGGCCACTTTGAAGGTGGCGTCGTTGAAAAGGTATTTGTTGAAGAAGGCGATACGGTGCATAAAGGACAGGAAATTGTCGCCATTGCCAACACCAACATTACCGAAAAGAGGAACAAATCCCTCATCAAGATGAAAAGGCTTCAAGCCAAGCTGAACCGCCTTATCGCTGAAAGCAACGACACGACTGATGAATTTGCGAAAAAAGCATCAACCCAGGTAGAAAGGAGCGAAATTCAGTTCGCCCGTATCCGTGGAGATGCACTTGATGAAAAAATTAACATCCTCAAAACCCAGATCCAACAATCAAGAGCCGCCCTTTCCGCCAGTGAAAAGCATGTGAAAAACCTGCTTGATGAACAGATAGTGCTTAAAGAACAGCACGACATGCTGGAACCCATGGTTAAGAAAGGAATTGGTTCCCGCCAGCTTCTGCTGCAACGCAAGACCGAACTGGCTAAAATCACCACCAGCATTGCCGAGATCTACAACAAACGGGATGAATATTCACTGGAAATCCGTGAACTGGAACAGCGCATCAATCAGGCAGAACTTGATTTTTTCCGTGATATCCGCGAAGAGATCAACCTCGTAAGTTCCGAACTGAAAGGAGTACGCGAAGAGCTTAACGCTGCCAACGAACAAATCGTACGCAGTGTTATCCGCTCACCCATTGACGGTACAATCTACAAGCTAAGCGCAAACACTGTGGGCGGTATTGTCCGTTCCGGCGAAGCCTTGGCTGAAATCGTCCCCCTTGATGCGACAATCCGTATTGAAGGAAAAGTTCAGCCAAGCGACAGAACCAAAATCTGGAACGGGATGACAGCCAAGATCAGGCCCTCTTCATATGAATTTTCAGACCAGACCATGCTCAAGGCCGAGATCGTCAACATCTCGGCCAAGACCTATTTCGATGACCTGACCCGGACATGGTACTACCGGGTAATTTTTAACACTGTTAAGGAAGACGCGGACAAGGTTAAAGAATTCCTGCCGGGAATGATTGTTGAAGTTAACATCCTCTCCGGCGAAGAAAGCGTTCTTGAATACCTGCTCTCCCCCATCACAAGGGGAATGCGCGGAGCCCTTTCCGAACACAGAACCCGCTGATAATCGTGACCACAAAGCTCATGAACAGGAAATAAAATGGCGAATAAAATAACAGGAATTCTCAAAAAGATTTTCTCAATAAAAAACCTACTGCTCGTCCTGCTGGTGCTGGCACTGGTGGGCGGAACATTTGAAACGCTTAACTATCTCTGGAAAGAAAAAGAACAAACTGTCCGTTCCGATCTTAAAAAGTACCAGCAGGCAGTTATGGAAAATGAATCGGAACTGCTTTCTTCCCAGCTGATCAATTATGTGATGCGCGGCAAAGAAGTAGCCCGTTCCAGAATTTTTAGAATGGCTATGGACAGTCTTAACTCCCCGGAGAAGAAAGAAGTTATCAAAGCTCAGGAAGACTTTACGAACTTCGTAAAAGTCAGCGGCTACTCCGCAGGCTGTCTTTTTGAGCCGGACGGAAACATCTTCGCATCCACTCAAGGTCCGGAAGAAATTCTGGCCCATGGATACAAACAAGCAGTCCAGAACACCCTGCACAGCCGCACACCCATGTTTTCACCATTGCGTACAAAAGGAAACGGCCTAGTGGCAGACCTTTTTCTCCCGGTCTACGATGCGTATGCAACCAGCACATCCGCGCCTCCGGCACGGGTACTTATGCTCGAAGTTCCCATGACTTCTATCCTGCGGGCCTTTCTCGGATCAGAGCGTGCTTTCAAATATGAAAGCACAATCCATCTAATCCAACAGAACGGCAAAACCAGCGAAGAAACAGTCTTCAGCTACCCTAACAGCTTGAAACTTCAAGCTATGAAAGTCTCTTTTGACGGAGTCAGCGAAGTTCTATTTGGAGTCAGGACCGACCTTTCTATGGATACAAAAGTGTACTCCTCAGCCCAATTCATTCCCGTGGTGAACTGGTGGGTAATGATTGAAACCGAAACGGCTGTTCCGGGCAGAATTATTTCAATCTACAAACAGGAAAGCATCATCTATGCTTCACTGGCCCTTGCAGCAATGGTCTTCTTTGTACTCACTATCCGGTTTATTGTATCCACACGGAAATACCACCTCAAAAGCTCAAGACTGGAAGAAAAAATACCGGCCCTGCAAAAGGAGCTTTCCCTGCTGCGCATAATCAACAATGCCCTGCCGGAGCCAGTGACCCTGAAGAAAAGTGATAGCGGTGCATTTATCCATGTAAACAAATCATTTTCAAATTTCACAGGACTTAAACAGGTTGAAGCTCTGAACCTCACTGACAGTCAGGTTTTCGATCACCAAGAAGCAGAAGCCCTTTCCCACGGCGACCAGATGGTCAACATGTCCAACAACACCTACAGCGAAGAGCTGACTCTTACCCGCGGGCCAAGTAAGTCAACAATTCAGGTAACCTTTGTTCCCTGTACAGTCGAAAAAGAGGGTGACTCAATCCTCACTGTATATCGTGATGTAACCTCAGAAAAGAATGCTTCCAATAGGGGCATTGAAGTCCGCCAGCAGGTTATTAATGCATTGATCAGGGCGGTGGAAAGTGTTCCGTTTCTGGACGGTCATACTTCCCTCATGCGTAAGCTGGCCTTTGAAATCGCCGAAACCCTGCTCCTGAGTGACGCAGACTGCGCAACAGTTGAAGCTGCGGCAATTCTCTCTCAGGTTGGTAAAACCTTTGTTCCAAGAGAAATCATGGAAAAAGAAGGCAAGCTGACCCCGGAAGAAATAAAGGAAACCCAAAGATATATTGAACACACCTGCAAAATTCTTGATGGCGTTGAATTTGACCTGCCCATCACTCAGACCATCTGGCAGATGCAGGAGAACCTCGACGGGTCTGGATATCCCAACAAACTGGAAGGCAAAAGCATATCCATGCTGGCCAGAATTCTCGGGGTAACCAATACTTTCAGCGCACTGGTCCAGAAACGTTCCTACAGAAAAGCCAAAACAGCCCGTCAGGCTGTAGAAATTCTGCAAAGCATGGCTGATAAGAAATACGACAGCTCAGTTATCGAAGCACTTGGAGCGGTTATTGATACACAGGCAGGCAAAGCGATACTACAGGAAGGTCAGGTAGATTTCTAACCATCCACAATAATAATGTTTTGAACATTCCCGGGCAGGTATGAAGGCTATTCTTCATGCCTGCTTTTTCTTTTGCTGCTTGAAAAACACTCCTACAGTGAACAATTAATACTTGATCGTTCCCGTCAAATACAGCTATTAATTTAGAGTTGTTTCAATTTTTTTTAATTCAATCAGGAATCGACCATGACGACCAAAAATTTACGTATATTTCCAGCCATAGCACTCTTATTCACATTTCTTCTGCTGCAAAGCCCAGCCAGCGCAATAGATCAAAGCGAACAATCCATATCTGACCCTGCAAAACAAATAAAAACACTAGTAGAGCAGCAAACTACTCAGGCTGAAACTCTTGCCAACCTGCTGCAATATAAATCTGAGCTTGAATCACAAATCAAAATAACGAAAAAAAATCTCAAAACAACCAGCCATCAGATGGATAAGGAAGTCCTTTCCGTTAAACTGACTGACCTTAAGCAACAGCTCAAAAATGTCCGCCAGAATTTCATTAAAGTAGCTACCGGACTGGATCTCAGCATTTTTAATGAAGCAGCGCAGCAGGATTTCGTATGGCAGGAAGAAGTGGAAACACTGGTCCGTCCCCTGCTTCAGGAACTCAAGGAAATGACCAAGCGACCCCGGCAGATTGAACGCTTGAAAAGCAGGGTCGCCTACTTTGAAAGCAGGCTGCCCAGAGCCGAAGAAGCGGTTAAGAACATCGACAAACTTATTGCTGCGGCTAAATCCCCGCTGCTGAAAACGGAACTGGAAATTCTAAAAACAGATTTTACCAAAAGACAAACAAATATCGATAACCAGCTTGATGTTGCCCGTTTTGAACTGAACGAACTGACCAAGGATAAGCAGTCTTTCTACGAATCAACAAAGAAGGTCATGGCTGTATTCTTCAAGAGCAGGGGAAAAAACATTCTCTTCGCCATGCTAGCCTTTACCGGAGTATTTTTATTTTTCCGTTTTGTGGATCGCATTTTCAAGAAAACCCATCCGGCATTCAAGACGAAAGAACGTCCCTTCTACGTCAGGATCATAGAAGTACTGCTACTGATCTTCACGGTCATTGCCGCAACTTCCGCTTCCCTTTTCACACTCTACATATCCGGCGACTGGTTCCTGCTCAGCATTGCCATCATCTTCATCATCGGTGCTCTCTGGACCGCCCGTGAAGGTTTCACCCGTTACTACGAACAGGTAAAACTCATCCTTAACCTCGGTTCAGTGCGCGAAAACGAACGCATCACCTACAACGGTGTTCCGTGGCAGGTGGATAGACTCGCTCTTTATGCCAAGCTTAAAAACCCGGCACTCAGCCCCAGTCGCATCAGGCTGCCTATCGGTGAGTTAGAAAATATTGTCTCGCGTCCGGTGGGTAGGAATGAGCCATGGTTCCCCTGCATGATCGACGATTGGGTAATTCTCTCCGACGGTGTGCGTGGCAAGGTCATCAGCCAATCCCCGGACATGGTGGAACTCATCCAGCGCGGTGGAGCCTACGTAACCTATCAGACCTCTGATTTTCTAGGCCTTAATCCCAAGAACCTGTCTCGCAATTTCCGTTTGAAATCAGTATTCGGCATTGACTATGCCCATCAGGCGGATTGCACTTCCACCATCGTAAAGCAGGCCAAGGAGTTCATTACTGCAAAGCTTGAAGAGGATGGCTACACCGAGCATGTCCTCAACCTGAATGTGGAGTTTGAATCCGCAGCCGCTTCATCACTAAACTTGGTCATCATCGCTGATTTCCACAGTGATATTGCTGCATTATATGGAAGATTAAACCGTGCACTGCAACGCTACAGCGTAGATGCCTGCACCCATTTCGGATGGAACATCCCCTTCGATCAATTGGTGGTTCACAGGGCTGAATAAAAACCAAAAGGGGTGCCGTTTTTAACGGCACCCCTTTTTCATATTTGCAATTCAACGATTTTAACTTTAATGACAAACTCATGTCCAGCCAACAAAACATACGTTGCATTCTCATTGACGACGAACTCCCAGCCATTGACGAACTGAATTTTCTACTCTCCGACTTCAATGATATCGATATCATCGGCACTGCCACTTCCGCCACACAGGGCATAAAACTTATTGCAGAAAAAGAACCAGACCTAGTCTTTCTCGATATTCAGATGCCCGGTAAGAATGGCTTTTATGTCTTACAGGAAATCATGCAGCTCCCTAATCCTCCTTTGGTGGTTTTCGCTACTGCTTACGATGAATATGCCCTACAAGCATTTGAAGAAAATGCTGTGGATTACATCCTCAAGCCCCTTTCCCATGAAAGGCTGGAAAAAAGCATCGAACGCATTCGCTGTCTTGTTTACGCCAATTGTGAAGAAAAAGTAGAGTTACCGAACATGAACGCCCTACTGGACACCATGGGCATTGGAACCAAAGTTCTACGTATATCTGTGGAAGCCAACGGGCGTATTCTACTTCTGGAGCCGTCAGACGTCATTCTCTGCCGGGTCGAAGATCGCAAGATCATGATCTACACCCAGAAAGGCATCTTTACCTGCTACGGCGACAAGACTCTCGATAAACTGGAAGAGCGGTTACAGGGCCAGCCTTTTTTCCGCACCAGCCGAGGCGAAATGGTCAACCTGACCCATGTGCGCGATTTTGCGCCGTGGTTTAACGGAAAATATGTAGTAACCATGAAGCATATTGATGAACAGGAAATTATCATCAGTAAAGGGCGCGTAAAAGATTTTCGCCAAAGATTAGGATTAGCGTAGATGCCTCCGGCGGCCCTCCGGGGGCCAAAGAAAACTTTGAAAAGTTTTCTCTGGACTCTTTCAAACTTTTTTAATTTGCTTCGCAACTTCGATTTATAAAATTTTCAAATATATTATTATGAACCCAGAAACTTTAATTATCACACTAGCTGAACGTTTCGGCCTTATCGTGGCCGGGGCTTTCCTGCTCTTGACCATTACCCCGATCCATAAAATAGGTTTTCGCCAGAGTTCTCCCAGAACAGATATTGCCATGCAGATTCTTATATTCGGAATCTGCGGCATATTAGGAACCTACGGCGGTAACTTTGTATTTCAATCCGTTGCCAACCTACGCGCCATGGCCGTCATTACCGGAGGACTCTTCGGCGGGCCACTGGTGGGCCTCGGCGCGGGGCTCATTGCCGGGGGGCATCGTATCCTCATTGATTTCGGCGGATTCAGTGCCGTGCCCTGCGGCATGGCAACCATGATCGAAGGCCTAGCCGCCGGTATAGTCTCATTATACCTAACCAAGAAAATGGACTGGCGGGCCGCAGCAGGATTGGCCTTTGTAGGTGAAATTGTCCACATGATCATGGTCCTATATCTTTCCCATCCATATAAAGACGCCCTGCAATTGGTAAAACTCATCGCCATGCCCATGATCGTGCTGAACACCTTTGGCGCGGCATTATTTGCACAGGTTATCAATATCGTTTTTCGCCATGRAACCAAGCAGGATTCAGTGAAAGCCCAGCATATTCTTGATATCGCCAACCTGACCGTCAGCCATTTGCGATCAGGGCTGACTCTGGAATCGGCACAGGAAACCGCTAAAATCATTCATGCCCACCTCACCGCCGCAGCAGTTGCCATTACCGACAATGTAAACGTGCTGGCCCATGTGGGTGCCGGGGCAGACCATCATCTCCCGGGCAAAAAAATCCGCACTGAATCCACTCTGAAAGTCCTAGCCGAAGGAGAACCCCTCTTTCTGGAAAGCAATAAAAGGATTGGGTGCACCCATCCAGGCTGCCCTTTCACCTCAGCGGCAGTAGTTCCCCTACACAAAAACGGTGAAGTAGTTGGAACCCTGAAACTTTACGGGACCCGCCGGAACCAGCTTGATCAGCTTTCCTTTGAAATGGCTAAAGGACTGGCCAATCTCTGTTCCACCCAGTTGGAGCTGGAAGAAATCCAGATCAAGGAACAAATGCTGACCCATGCGGAAATTCGCCGCTTACAGGCCCAGATCAACCCGCATTTTCTATTCAATTCGTTGAACACAGTCACATCCTTCTGCCGCACCAACCCGGACCGCGCCCGCGAACTGCTGTTGGAACTTTCCAAGTACATGCGCAAAAACCTCGACAGCAGCCGTGGCTACGTGCCTCTGCATGAGGAATTAGCTCAGTTACATAGTTACCTAGCCATTGAACAGGCTCGCTTCGGAGAACGCATAAAGGTAGACCTGAATGTGGAAGACGCATGTAAGGACTGGCCCATGCCACCTTTGATCATTCAGCCGCTGGTGGAAAATAGCGTAAAGCACGGCCTAATGGGCCGCGAAGAAGGCGGAACCATCACAATCGATATTCATTGCAAAAATGAAGAGATGAATGTTTCCATCAAAGATGACGGCATCGGCATGGCTCAGGAACAGATTGAAGCCATCTACGCCAAAAAGAAAATCGATTCCCGCGAAAAAGGAATCGGGGTCCGCAACTGCATCCAACGTCTGGAACAGATTTACGGACCGCAGTACAAGATGGTTATTACCAGTGAAGAAGGAACAGGAACCGAAATAACTTTCCGGGTTCCCAAACTGCGCACAGCCGTACAGATGCGCGAGTTTGCGAGGAATGCGGGGTAGGCCTTGATAAAAAAACACAGCTGCTCTAAATTACCCCTTAAATAATCACAATTAAAGGCCCAAATTATGAGCAAATGTTCCTGCAACACCCGCATATTCAATTCCTTTGCCGCACGGATTCAGACCCTGCATGAAACCGTATACGCAAAATCCACCACGGGCATAAAACTTTACAGCACCATCAGGACCCTTTTCGTAATCAAGAGCCTCAGCCGAATCGTCATCCGTAATTTTTCCAAAGACTGGCAGGAAGCATCCTGCCATATCAATGCAGATAAAGACTGTACGACAGTGCTCCAAAAAGCAATCACACTCAAAGAGCAACTGACCGAAGCACACGCAACGCTTTGCACCCTGCCCTCCCCATTCGCACGCTGGGCTGGGCGTAGACTCACCGGACCGCTAATGGACTGGAATGACCTCGTGCTAGACCTCTCCATTGCCTCGGACCCGGAAATTCAGCAATCCCTCTCCGAACTTGAAGAGGTGCTCTAGCGTGACCATGCTTCAGGAAACAGACACTTACCTGCGCTACGAAAAAAGCCTGCTAAAAAAGTACCCGCAGGCCAAGCGGGATATCAAACGCGCCAAAAAGAAAATCATAAAAAAACCGGCCCGAGGCGTCGTCTACCGGGGCCTCAACAAAATAGCCCTACGCAAAATCAGGGTCTCTATCAGAATCCTGCGTATATCCCCACGCAAGGGTTTACGTCTCTTCTACTTCTACTCCGAAAAGAAAAACAAAGCCGTACCCATCTTCATCTTCAAAAAAGGCCGTCCCCAGACCGAAGGGCAGGTTATGAAGCTCTTCAACCGCGCTGTGAATGATGTCGTTGCTGAATTGAAGGGATGAATTAACTCGCTACGATTTGCTATTTTTGTCCGTTGCACTTCCTGCCGATCTTGCTTAACTTTGCCCGGCAATATTTCCGCCTGCTTTACATGCAGGCAACACACAATCTCGACTAATCAAGCCAGTGTCGCGCCTGATAACAAATCCATATCGCCACACGAGCTAACAAAGCAGGAGCAGAAAATGAAAGTTTTATGCCTTCAAGGCAGTGCCAGAAAAAAAGGTCATACAGCAAAAATGATCGAATGGGTTGAAGCAGAACTCACAGAAATGGGCCATGAAGTTGAGTCCATCTACCTCAATGATAAGGAACTAAAAGGCTGTATGGCCTGTATGAAGTGTAAGGAAAAACCGGAGGAAATCGGCTGTGTAATCAAAGATGACATCCCCGAAATTCTGGAACAGATGATTCAGGCCGACGCAGTTGTATTCGCTTCCCCGCTCTACTTCTGGGGTGTTTCCGCACAGCTCAAGGCCGTCATCGACAGAACCTACAGCCTGTACGTCGACTACCATATGCCAACCCACGCCTCACTACTCAAAGACCAGCGTCACGGCATTCTGATCACTGGCGGCGGACCTTACGAGAACAACGCCGAAGAAACCTTTACCGGACTCGCCAGAATGCAGAAACCGCACATGACCAAACACACCGCGACTCTATTCATGGGCGGCTGTAAAAACCCCGACAACCTCGGGGAAGAAGCCAAACAGAAAGCTGCCGAATTTGCCAAAGATCTCGTTAAATAAGCATCGCTGCACCCTTTCTATATGAATTAGCCTGACGTGATTTATGGTCACGTCAGGCTTTATTTTGCAAAAATTTCATTCCCGAATAAAATGCTCAATTAAGCCATCCCATTCGTTATAAGTCGTTTCAAACACCGAAAACGGCATTTCAAACACAAAGCATAGAACCCACCCCCTACATTATGCCAGAAGAAGGGCATAATTTTTTTCAGCAAAAAGACGGAGGAACTTTTTATGCTATTTTTCTTTGCTTGTGTGGCGTCACTTATTGTCGGTTATTTTCTTTACGGTAAATTCGTGGACAATGTGTTTGCGCCTGACGTAAACCGCACCACCCCCGCATACGCCATGCGTGATGGTGTTGACTACATGCCCATGCCCATGTGGAAGCTCATGTTCATTCAGGTTCTGGATATCGCGGGAATCGGCCCCATCTTCGGGCCCATCCTCGGTGCTCTGTACGGTCCCGTAGCTCTTATCTGGATCGTCATTGGCTGTATCTTTGCCGGAGCTGTACATGACTACTTCAGCGGAATGCTTTCCATCCGTAACAACGGCGCATCCGTTCCCGAACTGGTCGGTGAATACCTCGGCATGACCGCCCGTCAGGTTATGCGCGTATTCGCTTTCGTACTGCTCATGCTGGTCGGTGTTGTATTCGTACTCGCCCCCGCAAAGCTGCTCACCGGACTGACCGGAGTAGAGACCGGAATCCTCGTAGCCTGCATCTTCGGTTACTACTTCCTCGCCACCATCCTGCCCATTGATAAACTCATCGGTAGACTCTACCCCTTATTCGGCGCACTACTGCTGGTTATGACTGTTGCACTGGCAATCGCCCTTATGTTCAGCGGCCACACCATGCTGCCCAACCTCGATTTCGCAGTTAATACCAATCCCGGCGGCAAGCCCATCTGGCCTCTGCTTTTCATTACCCTGTCCTGCGGCGCGATAAGCGGTTTCCATGCGACTCAGTCCCCGCTCATGGCCCGCTGCGTAAAAAATGAAAAAGAAGGCCGCCCGGTATTCTACGGCGCAATGATCATCGAAGGTATCATCGGCCTGATCTGGTGTACTCTCGGACTTTCCTTCTACGAATCCCCCGAAGCACTCAACGCAGTAATCGCTGCCGGTTCCCCTTCCGCAGTAGTCTCTGAAGTTGCTAACTCCCTGCTCGGCCCCGTAGGCGGCATCTTCGCTATCATCGCAGTAGTAATCCTGCCCATCACCAGTGGTGACACCGCTTTCCGCTCCACCCGCCTCATCGTAGCGGAAACCTTTAAAATGGATCAGGGCCCCGCTATCAAGCGTCTGCTGATTGCCGTACCCCTGTTCGTACTCGGTTACATCATCTCCACCCAGAACTTCTCTGCAATCTGGAGATACTTCGGCTTCTCCAACCAGTGCCTGTCCATGCTGGTTCTCTGGACCTCCGCAGTATACCTCGCCCAGCGCGCAAAACTGCACTGGATAGCATCCATCCCCGCAACCTTCATGACCGCAGTTGTTGCCACATTCATCTGCCAGGCCAAGATCGGTTTCGGACTGGACATGAACATCTCCATCATGATCGGTATCGCAGCAGCAGTTGCAACATTCGGTGCCTTCTTCGTGAAGTACGTAAAGCCCAAAGCAGCAGTTGAAGCCAACTAAAACCATCTTCCTATAAAAGAATCACATACCACACTTAAACTCCCCCACTTGCTTTTGCAGGCGGGGGAGTTTTTGGGTTTAACCAATTTTCATAAAAAGGAGATGCGTTTAATCAAAAACTTGCCTTTTGTATTACGCTGCAATACACTGTAATACAAATGGAGACATAAAAAATGATAAGTAAAGAACCTAAGAGCGAAGTAGTAACAATTCGCATGACTTCTGAAATGAAAGAACGGGTTGAAAAATTGGCCCAAGCAACCAATAGATCAAAAGCTTTTCTATTCGGTGAAGCCATTTCAAGTTATCTTGATGTAAATGAGTGGCAAGTCAAGGCTATTCAAGAAGGACTGGACGAAGCCAGAACCCCTGAAGCCAAATGGACCGCCCATGAAGACTTAGAGGCAAAGTATGCCGAGGATTAAATGGCTTGAGCGTGCCACTTTAGATCTGGATTCCATATACGAATACATACGCCAAGACGATCCAAAATCAGCAAAAAAAGTCGCTTCTGCCATATTAAAAAACGTAAAAAAACTAGAACAACATCCTCAAATAGGCCGAGCTGGCAGAGTGCCCGGAACCCGTGAATTAATTGTGCTTAAAGGGGCGTATCTTGTAGCTTACTGCTGTAATGAAGAAGTCGAAATTTTACGAGTGTTGCGGCATAGTCAGGATTGGCGGAATATAGAATAATTTTTTTTGTGATTCACACCCTACACTTAAACTCCCCCGCTTGCTTATGCAGGCGGGGGAAGTTTTTGGGATATCCCCAAATGTCAAATCACTTTCTCTCGTTGTCAGTATCATCTGCGGAATCAGTGATTATACCCGTTGTCAACGGGACGTCCAAATCATCTCCAGGAGGAGAAACAATCTCCTGATCTTTATCATCAGACATATACGACCTCTCTTATAACTTATAAGTTAAACACAACAAAGTTACCGTAAAACAAATTATCGAACAAATCAACAACATGCATAATACTCTCAAATGTTGGCCTGTCTCTGCACAACCTTCCTGATGAACCTTCAGAACATTTTCAAGTCGATACAACATCTTCCCCTGAACCTTAAACTGGTTCGTATAAGATTCGTGATATAAATCATGCAATAAATCTTTAAAATCGACAAAAGCCCTATGGGTTGGAGTTTTTCCTTTAAGAGTATGTAATCCAAGAACAAACGCACTGGTTGAAAAAAAGAGCGATAATATAGCAAAAGCAACCCAAAATTCCCTCACTACGTCCACATTTGACAAAATTATATTTTGAGATTTTTTAAGAATTAAATCTCGATAAAAAACGAATTCCATACCCACCATAACAGAAGAAATCCATAGATACGTTCTTATATATCGCAATTGAGTCTGTTTGATTTTCAAAGCCCATATTTCATACTCAGAGTAGGCTTTATCAATCAACATGGATAGCCCTTCTGAATATTTCTCTTTATTAAATTTTCTCATATAGACATCTCATATCAATCTATATAAATCTTAACACGATAGATTTTCTTTATTTTTTTTACGAAATTCACAGTATTTTTTTCAAAATCATTTGATAATCTGATCACTTCTGGTCTAATTTAATTTTGTAGCCTTTGAGACTCTTCACTATGATTAATCGGTTCATTTTTGTATTCTTTAAAATACACAGTATAAAATTTACCGTCATACTTTTCAAACAAGGCTGTCATTCCCTCACCGACAAAATACTTGAGCAATGCCATTCCGCTTTCCGAAACACCATTTGCAAGTTCATTTAATTTTTTATCATGAAATTTTGATGACTCTTTTTCCCAATGAAGATCTAATCCAGTAATGCCGTGTGAATCATTGTAAAATATATTATAACTTGATTTCGCATCTTCAACGACTTTTTTCACTACATCCTCTGGAAGAATAGAATCAATCAAATCAAACATCTCTTTATCATGTTTCTTTCTAAATCCTTTCTCTTTAAACCAATGAGTTGCAAATGATCCACCTGTTGCGGAAAATATACGGACAATAATTTCCCCTAAATATTTAAAGGCTGTATCAAAAAGCATTCATCCACCCTTTAAACTAAATTTTCACATAAATCACACCAACGCTTATTTCAGAAAAAGATATACGTATCATGTGATAAAAATCAAGCTATCTACTTTATAATCTAAGACCATCCCCCGGCAACAATCTCAAGTAACTCACCCTTAATATTCCCCTGCCGGGTAGTGCGATACTCGGACTCAAGGGCCTCGACATGCGCATAGCTCCAAACAAAAAAAATCCTCACCCGAATTAACAGGTGAAGACTACTTTCACAAAAAATATTAATATCTAACTAACCAGCTTAACCAAAGCAGCAATTGAAGCCGCCTGAACAATCATCAATCCTGCGATCCACTTGATGATGTCGGCTTTTGCAGAATGAATTTCAACTTTAATTCTGTTATCGAGACTCAATTCCAGATTTTCAATTTTAGTTTCAACCCGCGCTATATCTGCTTTAGTCGCTAATTCTTTCTTGTACTGCTCATCCTGCCTTTCAAGCACGTGAGCAATAACTTCAGCAGCCTCTTTTCCAACTGCTTCTTTTAATTTTTCAGAATCATCAAAAAGTAAAGCCATTGTTATCACCTTACAAATAAACAATAACCTTCATCAGAGATTGCGTCAATCACCCCCCAACAACAGCCTCCACCCCGGCAACAATATCAAGTAACTCACCTGTGATATTCCCCTGCCGGGTAGTGCGATACTCGGACTCAAGGACCTCGACATGCTCGATGATGTTTTTCTCAGCTACCTGCATGGCGGCGAGGCGCGAACTGTTTTCGGCGGCTAAAGATTGAACAATTCCGCCATATACGGAGATGTATAGATATTCCCTGAATAAACTTGAGAATAAATCTTGAACCGGAACGTTGGTCATGGGCAGTGATTTCCCGTCCCATTTCGTGCTTCCGCTGCGCTTATGAAGCGGTAAAATATGACGGGCCGCGACCTTGGCCCCATCGCTGACATGCAGATTATTAACTATGCTGAAACGGTTCATCCCGCGCTTGTTCCGCCACTCTTCCAAATTCTTCTCAATCTCATCTACAATAGTATCCACCCCGCGCAGACTTCCCGGCACCCGAAAATTCAAATCGACCTCGACTCCTGAATCTTCCAACGCACCGCGCACCCGTTCTCCGCAGGTCCAGCAGATTACTTTGTGACCTGCGCTATGAAGTTCATCTACGGCCTTTACTGTCTCAGCCCGTGCCAGCTCATTAAATTGTCCGCACATGCCCTGATCGGACCCAATTGCCAGCACCACGGCGATGCCATCCCTTGGGCCATGGGGCAGGATTCCGGCATTGCGGAAAAATACCGTCCAGCCCTGCTCAATGACCTCGGCATACTCGCCGACTCCTTTAGCCGCATTCTCAAAATGACGAATATTGACCGCAGCAAGGGCCTTCATGGTTTTGACCACCGAGAGCAAATCGCCCGTGGTCGCAATCTTCTTACGTACAGCCTCAAGCTGCTGCATTCGCATCTCTCCATTTCTGCATATGATGCTTAACCGCCTTTTCAAGCTCAGCCCATATTTCATCCTTAGGTTCAGCCTGCGCCAGACGGCCCATGGGTTCGAAACTCTCTTCCATGCGGGTAAGCAGATATTGCTGCACGTCAGCAATACGCTCCAATGGAATGTCATCCAGCAGCCCCAATGAAACCGTCCAGAGAATCACCACCTGCTTGGCAGCACTGAGCGGTGAAAAGCGGTCCTGCTTGAGCAATTCCCGCACTCGCATTCCATGTTCAATGCGATTTCGGGTATCCTGATCAAGCCTTGTGCCGAACCGCGCAAATGCCTCCAGCTCCTGAAACTGGGAATAGGTCAAACGCAGATCACCGGAGACCTTGCGGTAAGCCTTGGGTTGTGCACGTCCGCCTACACGGGAAACAGACTTCCCCACATCGATTGCCGGGAGCATGCCCTTCTGGAACAGCACCGGAGAAAGATAAATCTGCCCGTCAGTGATAGAAATAAGGTTAGTCGGAATGTAAGCCGAAATGTTCTGGGCCTCGGTTTCCACAATGGGAAGTGCGGTAAGCGTGCCGCCGCCATGTTCCGGCTTGAGCCTTGTAGATCGTTCCAGCAGTCTTGAATGGATGTAGAAAATATCACCCGGAAAAGCCTCACGTCCGGGCGGGCGACGCATGAGCAGACTAAGCTGCCTGTATGCCTGTGCGTGGCGTGTCAGATCATCATAGATAATAAGTACATCCTTGCCCTGCTCCATGAAAAATTCCGCCATGCTTGTTGCTGCATAAGGCGCAACATACTGCATGCCCGATGGAGCATCTCCCTCAACCACGACCACCAAAGTATAGTCCATGGCCCCATGACTGCGCAGGGTATCTATTACTCTTGCCACGGAAGTACTGCGCTGCCCAATGGCGCAATACACGCAAACAACATCCTCTTTTTTCTGATTCAGGATGATGTCGAGGGCTATAGCTGTCTTCCCGGTCTGGCGGTCGCCTAGAATCAACTCCCGCTGTCCACGGCCAATAGGAATCAGCGTATCAATCACCTTAATACCGCTGGACATAGGCGTATCCACAGGAGCACGCATCAGTATCGGCGGAGCTTCCGATTCTACCACGCGGGTTTCGAATGTTTCGGGGTTCGGGCCGCCGTCCAGCGAATTACCAAGCGGATCTACAACGCGCCCGATCAAAGACTCACCAACGGGCACGCTTAGTACCGTGCCGGACGGAACGGCCTCATCTCCGGCCTTTAATCCAGTATTCGCGCCCAGTAGTGCGATACCTATGGAATCCGGCAGCAAGTCCAAAGCCATGCCCGGAACATCGTTGCCGAGCGTTATCAGCTCTTCTGAGCGCACGGAGCCAAGCCCTTGCACATGCGCAACGCCTCGGGCGACGGATTTAACCCGGCCCACTTCGCGCGAATCCGGGCTGTATTCCATCTTCTCGCGACCCTTTTCATGAGCATTCAGAGCCTGATTTATATTTTTTTCAAGGAACCCCATATTGTTTGCCTCCGGCGGCTGGGGAAGGGGAAACTCTTGCAAGAGTTTCCCCTTCCCCAGACCCCATCCCCTTCAGAACCTTTTAATAGGCTTCGCCGCTACGTCTGGAGGAGAGTGAGTAAATATTTAGCTGTTTATTTCCGTTAAAATTTTAGTTTCAAGTTCAGTAACATACGAATTTAGATTCCACTCCCACTTGCGGTCTCCGGCAATTAGTTCAATGCCGAGGCCCAGTCTGGAATCTGTAATGAAAATTCGTTCGTTATGGACCGGAAACAATTCCTCTAGAAACTGTTTAAGTTTTTGTTTCTGTAAATCGGTGTGTTCAAACCCAGTTCGAATTAAAATTTCAGAATTTCCGGAATCCACTCCACGGGCTTCTTCATCAATACGCTGCATGAAGCCGCTTAAAATCAATTGCTCAAGGTCGCTGCCGGAGAGGTCATGCACAATGCGTGCAGCTGTGGCTGAGACCTCATGAATAAGTTTCTTACGCAAATTTAGCGCGAAACTTTCCTTCTCCCGCTCCAGCGCGGACAGCCATTCTTTGCGCATGATGTCAATCTCAGCACGAGCAGATTCCATGGCCTGTTGCTGCCACTTCTCAGCCTCGGCATGAATCTCAGCCATGACCTCGGATTCGCGATTCTCAAGATCCTCACGCTTACGAAGGAGTTCTATCTTAAGAGTCTGCGCTTCAACCCTGGCTTCACGCAGCACACGCGTCTCACTCACAATACGCTCTTTACGTTCCTGCATGGCCTCAACAATCGGCTTATATAGAAACAACTTGAGCAATACGATGAGCACAAAGAAGTTCAGGATCTGGGCAAAGATCGTGAACCAGTCCAGCAGCATTATCAGCCTCCGGCCTTTTCAATAAAGTATGACCAAAACGGATTGGCAAAAAGCAAGATCATTGCCAGTACAAAGCAATAAATAGCTGTTGATTCAACCATTGCCATACCCACAAACAAGAACTTCACAATAGTATTAGTCTCGTCCGGCTGCTGGGCAATGGAACTGAGTGCCCGCGAGAGGGCCATCCCTTCGCCAATAGCCGGCCCAATAGCCCCGATGCCCATGCAAAGCCCTGCCGCAATAATCGACCCGAAAGCAATCCAACCAAGAGTTTCCATAGACTTTCTCCAGTGTTTATCACGAATGTACTTCAAGCCCTGCTGCAATAAAAACCGCAGCAAGCACCGTAAAAATATAAGCCTGCACCACTCCGATGAGCAGTCCCAGCATCTGCATAATCACCGGAACAAACAACGGCATGATGACCAGCAGAATCGCCCCCATCATGGTTCCGCTGAGTATATTCCCGAACAAACGCACCGCCAAAGCAAAAGTCCGGCTGACCTCACCGATTATGTTAAACGGCAACATAAACGGCGAAGGCTGCACGTAACTTTTGAGATAATTTAGCAAGCCGTTCTCCTTAATTCCATAATAGGGAACAGCGAAAAATACGATCAGACTAAAAGCCGTTGTGGTGGAAAGCGATCCCGTGGGGGGCTTGAACCCCGGCACAGCGGAAAGCAAGTTAGAAACGAGAATGAAGATGAACAATGTTCCAAGCAAGGGCAGAAACTTCTCCGGCTGCTGATTGGTGGCGTCTTTGATCTGGGAGAGAAGTCCGCCGACTAAAACTTCCAGTAAATTTTGCTGCCCTGAAATCAGCGCAGAGGAAGTAACTTTGCGGGTAACGAACCATGAAAATCCCGCAAGGAGGACCATTACCAGCCATGTAAAGACGATGGTGGCATTCAGCTTGATAAATCCAAAACTGAAATAAATGATATGGTCCGGGCTTATTTCCATTCAGACCTCTTTACTCTAACGATATCCAACATGCCCATGCCGCAATGGTTTGCCAGCGCGTAAGTACGCAAAAGATAAAATCCCAAAAAAGCTGAGACAAATGGCAAAGGCCCGTAACTCATCACCTGCGCAAAACCCCAGAGGGTGATGCCGTAACGGCCTAAGTAACTGGACCAAAAGAATAATCTTGGTCTTTCGCAACTTGGCAGCATACGCACAGTCAACCACAATCCTCCGAAATGAATTGTCGAAAGGAGCAAGCCGATACCGAAAGCGGCAATAGTTATCATGAAACTGCTAATGATCATCTTCGGCTCCATCCTTGGGCTTCAAATCCTGCTGCTCCCATTCCTCACGTTCCTTAATAATCTTATTCTTTTCACGATTCATCCATATCCCGGCAAATAAACATCCCACAGCCAAACCAGCCCCGAGCATGGTCATGGTCCAATTGATTTTGGCAGGCCATCGGTAATCCAACCATGCACCGAACAGACTTCCCAGCACCATCGGCAAAGCCACCAGCCAGCCCACAGCACCCATGGCCCCAAAAGCCGACCATGCACCGACCGTCCCTTTCTGCTCCGCTCGTATCCTGCGCTGTTCTTTAGTACCCACAGTTTGACGAAATTCATCCGACTCAGGCTTATTTGGCATAGGCTCGCTCGGTTTCCGCTCACTCATGTAGTCTCCACTTCTATGAGAGTACGCACAAACCCGGCTTCAAGCCTTGCCACCGCACTTCGGGCGGACTTCTCTGCTTCTGCGGCTTCATCCTGCATGCGCAAAACTTCGGCCTCCAACCTGCCGAGCTCCCCGGCAACCGCTGCGCGGGAAGAGACACGCACGGCATCCCCTTTCTTGACAAGCACACCGCCGTTCACAGCCAGATGATGCGGCTCACCTTCAGCAACGTAAGTCAGAATTCCCGGAGCAAGAGCCGAAGCCGTATCAATATGATTAGGCAGCAGGCAAAATCCGCCTTGAGTGCTCTCGCCCAAAACCTTATCAACTAAACGGTCCAGAAACAGACCTGCGGGAACCAGAATCTTCAGCCTCATTTGCCGACCTCCTCAAGTGAACCGATCATGTAAAAATCGCGCTCAGATGCGTCAGGAAATTCGTCATTCAAAATCCGCTCACAGCCGAGGACCGTGTCGTCAAGGGAAACAATGCGGCCATCCATTCCGGTAAAATGCTTGGTGGTGTTGAACGGCTGAGTCATGAACCGCTCCAGCCTGCGCGCCCGGGAAACAATCTTACGATCCTCGCGGGAAAGTTCTTCAAGGCCGAGCATGGCAATGATATCCTTGAGGTCTTCGTACAGGGCAAGAGTGCGCCGCACCTCACGGGCCACGTCATAATGACGCTGCCCCACAATTGCAGGAGAAAGCATCATAGAGCGTGATTCAAGCGGGTCCACAGCCGGATAAAATCCTTCCCCCGCGCGTTTGCGGGAAAGGACTATGGAAGATGAAAGATGAGAGAATGTGTGGGTCGCCGCCGGGTCGGTCAGATCATCGGCAGGAACGTATACGGCTTGAATTGAAGTAATTGCCCCGGATCGGCTGGAAGAAATACGCTCCTGCAATTCCGCAAGATCCGAGCCAAGTGTAGGCTGATAGCCCATGCGCGAAGGCAGACGTCCCAGCAAACCCGAAAGCTCCATCCCGGCCTGAATAAAACGGAAAATATTATCGATGAGCAGCAGCACATCCTTGCCTTGATCATCGCGGAAATGTTCAGCAATAGTCAGGGCCGTGTGTCCGGTACGAAAGCGCGCCCCCGGCGGTTCGTTCATCTGTCCGAAGACCATGACCGTATTATCAAGTACCCCGGCATCGCCCATTTCGCGATAAAGTTCCTCACCCTCGCGGCAACGTTCGCCGATTCCGCAAAAAATGCTGATCCCGCTATGTGCACCAACCATATTGTTGATCAATTCGGTGATGAGTACAGTCTTGCCCACCCCGGCACCGCCGAAAAGCCCGGCCTTGCCGCCCTTCTCAAGAGGCATGAGCAAATCGATAACCTTAATTCCGGTGGTAAATATTTCCTCGGAAACTACACGCTTTGAAAGTTCGATGGGCTGATTATGAATGGAACGAAATTCCACATCTTCAGGCAAATCCTTGCCGTCCACCGGATCACCGAAAACATTAAGAACCCGGCCCAGCAATTCCTCACCCACGGGAGTTCGCAGGGTTTCTCCGTCACTATAAACAGCATCACCACGGGCCAGTCCTCCCGTAGGAGTCATGGCAATGGCGCGTACGGAATTCATATCCAGATGGTCGGCTGCCTCAAGGGTTACAGCCTTTTCTCCACCGGAATGCATGACTGAAAGCAAAGGAGGAATGTCTTCAGGAAAACGCACGTCCACAACACTTCCCCGCACGGATATGACTTTGCCCGAATACTTATATTCCATAATTTCACCGTCACAGCTTGAGCTTGGGCTTAAATAAATAAGAGTTTTCTTATTCTGTTTATAGAATACGGAAACAGAAAGTTTAGTCCAGCATTTTTGAATTAAGTTTGTTTTATCACTAAGAATCCTCTTATACGGCTAAAATAGTGGGTTGACACAGCTAAATTTAGGAGTAGCCTGTCCCGGTCACGAACACATTTTCTGGAGTTATCCAAATGATTATAAAGAATAAAAAACAAATCGACCTCATGCGCGAAGCAGGTATCCTGCTTCACAAAGCCCACATGGTGGCTAAAGAGATGTGCGAACCGGGTGTAACAACCGAAGTAATCAATGCCGAAGTGGAAAAATTCATCACCTCTCACGATGCCATCCCGCTTTTCAAAGGAGTTCCCGGTAAAACCCCTTTTCCCGCGGGCTGCTGCATGTCCATCAACGAAGCCATTGTGCATGGTATCCCCTCTGCCCGTAAGCTGGAAAACGGCGATATCCTGAGCATCGACATCGGCGTGCGCTTGAACGGCTGGTGCTCTGACTGCGCCTGCACCCATGCCATCGGCGAAATTGATGACGAAAAGCAAAAACTGATGGATGTAACCGAAGAATGCCTGCGCATCGCCATCAAGAGAATCAAGCCGGGTGTGAAGTGGAGCAAAATTGCCAAGGAAATGTCCAAATATGCCCGCAATGAAGGCTTCTCTGTAGTTGAATCACTGGTCGGTCACGGCATTGGTGAAGGTCTTTGGGAATCTCCGCAGGTGCCCAACTACCACAGCAGGCTGGTTAAGGATTTCAAGCTCAAACAGGGTTTGGTAATCGCAGTGGAACCCATGATCAATGCCGGGGTAAAAACAACTGAAACCCTAAAAGATCACTGGACCATCATCACCAAGGACGGCAAGCCCTCCGCCCACTTTGAACATACCATCGCTGTAACTTCCACAGGAGCACAGGTTTTGACCTGTGGTGAAAACGGCGAAGGCTGGGCAATGTAACTAGCTATAGTAATTAAACTTACAAAAGGCCCCTTTTGGAACCCCCGAAAGGGGCCTTTCTCTTCCCAAATTCATTGACCGCCACAACCAGACCCGCTACTTTCGCGCACAAAGCGGCTACAGCAAAAAAACGATTTTTCCCGCATAAACAAAAAGCCAAAAGATACCATGAATCAACCAGACCAGCGCACTCCTCTGGAAGTCCTGCGCCAGACTTACGGCTATGAATCATTCCGTGGTCCACAGGAAAATATAATCAACCGCATCATGAGCGGCGGCAACGCTGTAGTTTTCATGCCCACCGGGGGAGGTAAGTCCGCCTGTTATCAGATTCCGGCTATTTTGCGTCCGGGGGTGGGGATCATCATTTCCCCGCTTATTGCCCTGATGCGCGATCAGGTGGCGGCCCTGCAACAGATGGGCGTGCGGGCGGCCTGCTTGAATTCATCTATACAAGCTTCCGAGGCCAATCACATCATCCATGAACTGCATAGCGGCAACATGGACCTGCTGTATGTTGCCCCCGAACGGCTGGCTCAACCCGGTTTTTTAGATATGCTTTCAGGGATCAAAGTAAGTCTCATTGCCATTGACGAAGCCCATTGTGTGGCCCAGTGGGGACACGACTTCCGGCCCGATTACCTGCGCCTCTCCGTGTTTGCGGAAATGTTCCCTATGGTCCCACGCATGGCCCTGACTGCCACTGCTGACGGACCGACTCGCAGAGAAATCCTTCATCGATTGTCATTCACTGAGGACGATATTTTCGCTACCGGGTTTGATCGTCCCAACATCCGTTATACTGTCATCCCCAAAGATCAGGAAAAACGGCAGCTACTGAATTTCATCAAAAATGACCACTTTGCCGAATGCGGAATTATCTACCGCATGAGTCGCAAAAAAGTGGAATCCACCGCAGCATGGCTCTGCAAACAGGGCATCAAAGCCCTGCCCTACCATGCAGGACTGGACGCCCAAACCCGCGAAGCCAATCAAGCCCGGTTCATGTCCGAAGACGGTATAGTCATGGTGGCGACCATCGCCTTCGGCATGGGTATCGATAAACCGGATGTGCGTTACGTTGCCCATCTGGACCTGCCCAAGACCATTGAGGCTTACTATCAGGAAACAGGACGCGCAGGACGTGACGGGCTGCCCGCCGAGGCATGGATGTCTGTGGGGATTCAAGATATCGGCTTCCTCAAACGAATGATCATGTCCGGCAATGCCCCGGATGACCGCAAAGCCCTTGAGCTGCGTAAACTCAATGCTTTGCTGGCCTATTGCGAATCACCGGGATGTCTGCGCAAGTCACTGCTTGCATATTTCGGGGAAGAACTTGAAAAGCCGTGCGGAAACTGTTTTACCTGCATTAACCCGCCCTCAACCTTTGACGGCACCATTCCCGCGCAGAAGGCTCTCTCAAATATTTACCGCACCGAACAACTTTTCGGAGCCAACTATCTGATCGACATTCTGCTGGGCAAAGAAAATAAACGAATTTCAGCACAAGGACACGGAAGCCTGAGTACCTATGGCATCGGCAAAGAATTTAATTCCGATGAATGGCTTTCCATTCACCGCCAACTTGTTTCCCAAGGGCTGGTGGATGTTGATATGGAGGGGTATGGATCGCTTAAGCTGAATGCTAAAAGCTGGGAAGTACTTCGCAAAGAACGAAAAGTGGACCTGCGCAAAGACCCGGTTCTGGCAAAAACAAAAAACCGCCGCTCAAGTAAAAAATTAATCATCGGTGATGCAAACAGCCCATCTCTTTCCAGCCCGGAAGCACAGGAGCTGCTGGAATCATTGCGCTCACTCCGTAACACTCTCGCTCAGGAACAGCATGTCCCGGCCTACGCCATTTTCGCGGACAAGACTCTACTAGAACTAGGCTGCTACCGCCCCCAGACCACCGGGGAGCTTTACGCAGTAAGCGGATTGGGTGATCAGAAAATTTTTCGCTACGGAGCCGCTATTGTGGATGTCTTGTTGGACCATCAGGAAAAGCATGGCAGACCGGACGATCTTTTTCCCATTCCCGAAGATAAAATCAAGGAAGTTCCAACCTCGCACCCCAAGAAAGAAGGCCCCACAGTTTCAGCTTCGGCCCTTGAAACTCTTGAACTGTTTGAAGAACTCACGGATATCGAAAAGGTAGCTGAGAACCGCAATATCAAACCAGCCACAGTCTACGCCCATCTGACCTCCTGCATCGAAGCCGGGAAAATGGACGTCAGCGACATTCTGGACTTCAGCGCATCTGAACTTGAATGCCTTCAGGACACGCTATCTTTCTATAAAGAGGAAGGATTTATGCAGTTAAGCCCCGTATTCAATGGACTTTGCGGTAACTATTCATTTGAAATTCTGCGTATGATCCGGGCCAGCAAGTAAAATTACTACTACTTCAGAACAATCCATTTGACCTTGTTCGCTAAAATTGAATAGTATTGTACTATTCATTGTAATCCATGAACAATCCAAGTGCGAGTTCTGAATGAAAAACTTTTTCAGCACGTTCCTACTCTTTGCAACGTTACTTACATGCACTCCACAGGTAGACGCAATTATCAGAGTAACTGTCTATGGTGATGATGCATATGTTCCATATTGCTTCATGCAAAATGGCACTTTTGACGGTATCTATGTACGGATTCTAGAAAAGGCTTTTTCCAGAATGAAAGGATACGACATCAGAATTGTACCAGTCCCATATAAGCGGTTATTGCTGGGACTTGAAAATGGAAAAATATTCGCAGCCTTTCCCCCGTACCAGTTTCCACAAAAACGCCCATGGATAGACGCATACTCTACGCCGATACTTGAGGAAGATTATTCGATCTTCTGCGCCGACGGTATTCTGGATACTTCACGCCCCAATTGGCCAGAAGACTATAAAGACCTACGCATAGGGGTTAATGACGGGTTCATAATCCCTGATGCAGATGATTTGAAAATTGAAGATGCCTCAAGCAATGAAAGAAATATCAAAAAACTCCTTGCCGGACGCATTGATTGCTACGTGAATGACAGCAAATCAATCATCTATACAGCAAAACTAATGGGCGTCGATTCTTCTAAGCTGGTGCAAGGAATAAAAATCAGCACCGAATACGGACATCTGGCCTTCTCCCGCAAGAACAATCCGCCATTCAAACGTAATTTTATAAAAAAATTCAATCAAGTGATATACGAAATGAAATGCAGTGATGAAATTGAAGCCATCGTTAATGAATTCATCCATTAAAAAACCGGCCTGTTCGAAAACAGACCGGTTTTTATTTTCCCAAAATCAATATAAACTATTCAATACGATAAGCAGGTTTATTGCTCTTGCTGGGATGAATCCTGCCCTGCTTGGCCAACTTACGGACCAGTTGGTCTGTAGCTGCCAGAATATTCTTATCACCTTTGATAAGCGGTCTGTCATCCCCCCACGAATCAAGCATATCCGGGTCTTTTACTGTTAGGTGGACAACGCCTGAGAAGAAACGGCGCAGGTTAATAAGCAGAGAAAAAGGCTCCTGATCACGGGAAAGATCCAAACCTTCCATGGATTCAAAAGTAACCGCAAAAGGCTCCTGAATCCGGGGCTCAAAAACGAGATCATCATTCCATAAGTAGCGAGTGTTCAAATGCTGAGTCTGGTAGGCAACATAATTAGCATACGAACGGGCAGTACCGACATGCACGTTATACAAACCATCCAGAGCATCTCCAAAACAGATTTTAAGATACTCGTCGAGTTCCTTAAAATACACCCCGCCGCCTCTCTCAACAAGGTCGAATTCATAAGGAATGCCCTTGTTGTCCGGCATGGAAAGCAAAGCCAGCATGGTCAAAACTTCTTCAACAGTACCGGCACCACCGGGATGAACCTTACCACGGTGCGAGGCACGAATGAAGGCTTCCATACGTTCTTCAATGGTAGGAAAAGTTAGAAGCTGGGTAACCAACTCGTTAGGAGCTTCCGCAGCCAGAATCTTCTTCTCTGAAAATCCAATAAAGTCGCGATGCCCAAACCGTTCAAAAGAATTCTGCTTACCATAAGCAACCTGAGCACCTTTGAACGGAGCCTTCATAACACCCACGCCGCACCCGGTGATATTTTCCATGTCCGGCATAAAAAGAGCTGTCCAATACCCGAGTTCCTTGGCGAAATTGTATTCCTCAATGGGAACCTGATGCCCGCCCCAAGTGAACATAACCAGACCGCGCTCACCCCGGTACATTAACCCCGAATGCTCCACAAATTTTTTAATATTTGTAGACCGGCAGCAATCAGTGCCACAATCGAATTTAGGGGCAAAAATTATATCACGAATGACCGCAGAAATATGCTCCACAGACTGCCAGATGACATTTCGTCCGTCATAAAGACAATCCCTCGGCACACGCGTACATTGCAGATTGATATGCCCGTTCACTGGAGCCACTTCGATCTGCATATCTTTAAATTTAACCCGGATTTCGCGGGTATCGCAGACATCATTCTTGTGCACATTAATCAATGCACCAATGATCTCAGTCATGCGATTTTCAGGATCAGCCAGCCCTTGGGCAAGACGCTCAATATCAGCATCACTGAACTGCTGCGAGACAATCCTGCGGGGAAGAATAGGAATCTTTAATTCTGTTTGCATAATGGAAAAAAAGTAATCAGAACGTAAGTAAATGCAAGGATAATTTGCTGGTCAGGATAAAAAATAATTAATCGTTTCTGAAACTGAACCTACCCCAGCCCGGCAAAATCGCAATATTCGGGGAATCTTTGTTTGAGACGGATCAATGCCTTCTGCTCTGCCATAACGTAAGCCTCTGCTGAATCCAGCTTCACACTTCCTTTTTTATCATGGATCATGTCTTTGTTCACATCGTAATGTTTAAATGTATGACCAATGTGCAACATATCGCGAAACCATTGCACCGCCACATCGAGACAGACAGGACGATCCCAATTCTTGCCGATACAGGCTCCAGAGGGCATGCGCGCGCCAAAAGGAACCGCACTTCCCAGAGGCATGGTACTGTTACGGGCCTTATCCATATCAATCAAAGCACACCACTCATTTAAACGGCATTCAGGCAGGGGCCACGCATTTTCCTTATACTGTTCGGAAAGACCAAGGTTATAGGCCCGCCTCTGGGTATAATCCATGTCCTTATTATAAATTTTCATCAAATACTGATAGGAAGGTTTAAACTTAGTGTACCGCTCAGAATCGCAAAGACCGTTTTGACCAGCGGGACACCACCAGCACTGACCGATTTCCCCTACCCCTGTATTCCCATCCAGCTCATCATAAAGATTTGCGATAATATCTGTAGTCACCTCAATATCATTATGAACGGTAAGCAAATAGCGTTGCCGACTTTTTTCCCAACCGTACTGGTATCTTATGGATAAACGATAATCATCTGACGAGGCGGCGCGCTCAACATCAGTAGGATCGATACCATTCCAATACTTTGGAACATAATGTTTAATTTTGTGACTAAAGTACTCAAGAATTTTATCATGTTTCTTGAATTCATACTCAGCAGTAAAAGGCTCTTCTTGAAAATAAATTCTATCAATATGTTCACTGCTGCATTCCATTAATGAAAGCAGGGAAAGTGCTGTCTGATGAACTTTTCCAAAAACATTTATGGCGACATCTACTTTGAAGCTCATGTATGATCCTTCTCAACTAAAATATAAGATTAAATCCTGTTTAATATGAAGTGGGCAAGAGTTCAAGACTACACTCTGCAACACGCCCATTACCCGATAAATGTGAATCAAAACATTTTCAGGATTCTGTTGCCATAAAAATTTAGCTATGCTCTCATTATTGTCAGAAACAAATCAGGAGTTAACTATGAAAAAAGTTTTTTGTTTTGTCCTCTTAACTACTGCATTTTGCTGTTCAGTTTACGCATCAGATATTCCAAGTCCCTCACTGGACACTAATCCATGCATGGATGTAATTGTAACTCGAACTACACCGCTGCTCTCATTTAAGAAAAATAGCGACTCAATCACAAAATTTGAAATTCATCTAGATCGTCAAAAAAATTTCAACTCACCGGAGTTGCGCAAATACATTCTAAAAACAACTGAAGGAAAAGTCGCTGGACTCCAGATTCCGAACGACAATCCATTACAAGATAACAGCCGCTGGTGGTGGCGTGTAAGAACCATCACAGGCAACAAGGTTGGCGACTGGGCTGTAAGCAGATTTTTTATTGATACTGCCAGCGACGATAATTATTCCGGGCTACAAAGAATCATACCACTATCAGTAAAAGCAGGAAGCGGTTCCAACCCCGAATATCTAATTGATTACAGCGACGCAGGACTAAACAGCCAGTGGCGGGCGGCCCCTCCTGGACCGCAGAATGAATGGATAGAACTTGATCTGGGCAAACCGACCCCGGTTTCACGCATCTGGATGCTCTCGGACTTTGGTCAACCGGACGGCTGGCCCACTGACTTTTACTGGCAAATGAGTAACGATGGAGCATACTGGAAAAAAGTTGCAGGCGGAATAGTCAAGAAATCGGATTCCTACCGAATCATTAAAGATATTCCAGAACAAAAAGCCCGTTTTTGGAGACTGACAATTACCAAATACAGAGGTTATGCTCCGGCACTGAATGAAATTATGCTATTCACTCCGTCTCAGCCGGAAATCCCGAATATTCCTGACACCCCGTATATTATAGTTATTGGAAACCAACGCAATGGCTTCACTTTTACCCGCTTAAGCCAGAGAATTGAAGAATTGGCTTCTGGAGCTAAGGTCCTACAAATTCCCTTTTGGAAGGCAAACATGGAAATGATCAAAAACCTTCCCCACAAGCCAGCGGCAATAATTCTTAGCGGCAACAATGCTGATTACAACAAACTGCCCATGTTTGAATACAACGGAGAATACGAAATTATCCGTGAAGCAGACATCCCCATCTTCGGAATATGCGCTGGCTGCCAAATGCACGCTTTTGCCCACGGCTACACCAGAGTACATTCCATGGGTTGGTCAGACATATCAGCCATGCAGACTCCGGAGGAACGCACCCGGATCAATAAAAAAATTAACGATCAGATATTCGAGAACACACCGGAACCATTTATTGCCCCTGAAGTACATGGGTGGGCAATATACTCTCTACCTGAAAATTATGAAATAGTTGCTGCCTCTGATTACATTCAGGCCATCAGACGCAAAGACAAAATGAGATACGGTGTTCAATTTCACCCTGAAATTAAGGAATCGTACAATCAAGCGGAGTCAATATTAAGACTTTTTCTGGCATGGGCTTTAAAAGAATAAACAGACAATAAAAACAAAAATCCTCCAAACGCAAGAAAGCCCCCTTAATTTCTTAAGGGGGCTTTTGAAATAAAAGCTTGCGACGACCTACTTTCCCACTGGCTACCCAGCAGTATCATCGGCGATGGAGAGCTTAACTTCCGAGTTCGGAATGGAATCGGGTGTGACCTCTCC